>NZ_PJJK01000070.1:0-20528 GCF_002929785.1 Cryobacterium sp. Y62
CGTGCCAGTCATGCTGTCAGGTGTGCGTACCGCCCTCGTTCTGCTAGTCGGCACCGCAGCCCTGGCCACATTCGTCAACGGTGGCGGACTGGGCATCCTCATCACCACGGGCGTCAATCTCAGCCTCACCCCCGTGCTCGTCACCGGGGCCCTGCTCGTTGCGCTACTCGCCCTCCTCATCGACTGGGTCGGCCGTGTGGTAGAACACGTCGCCCGCCCGAAGGGACTCTAGATGTACCGCACTTCTTCACGCACCCGTCCTCGCGCCCGTGGGCACCTCGGTCGCTGGGGCCTCGCCACGGGTATCCTCGCCCTGTCCGCCGTCGCCTTGACCGGCTGCGGACTGCAGCCGGCGACCTCCTACGTTCCCACGGTCGGACTCGGGTCGATCACCCCTCTCGACGGCGCCGACGGCGTAAACCTCACAGTCACGTCCAAGAACTTCACTGAGCAGCTACTGCTCGGCAAAATCGCCGTCCTCGCCGGGACTGCAGCCGGATTCGACGTCACAGACCTCAGTAACGTGCCCGGCAGCCAGCCGGCACGCGATCTGCTTCTCTCTGGCCAGGCCGACGTGCTCTGGGATTACACCGGAACCACGTGGCTGACCTACCTCGGCCAGACTGAGGCGATCACTGACCAGAACGAAATGTGGCAAGCCGTATACGACCTCGATATCAAAAACGGTGTCACCTGGGGTGCGCCAGCACCGATGAACAACACCTACGCCCTCGCCGTGCGCAGTGAGGCAGTCGCCGACCTCGGCAACATCACGGCCCTGTCCGAACTTGCCGCGTTACCGGTCGCGGATCGTACCTTCTGCGTCGAGTCCGAATTCAACTCCCGGCCAGACGGCATGAACCCCATGCTCGCCCACTACGGACTAGAACGTGGCACCGCCAACGGCGTGCCCGACAACAACATTGGCATCTACGACACCGGTGCCATCTACAGCGCAACCGACAACGGCGCCTGCAACTTCGGCGAAGTCTTTACGACTGACGGTCGCCTCGACGCGCTCGACCTCACCGTCCTGACCGACGACCTCGCATTTTTCCCGGCATACAACGTGGCGCCGATCTTCTTCACCGAGACGATCGAGGCCCACCCTGGCCTGGAAGAGATCTTCGCCAAAATATCGCCCCGGCTCACCGACGAAGTTCTGCGTGGCATGAACCGTCAAGTTGACGTCGACGGCGCCGAACCCGCCAATGTGGCCTACGCCTGGATGATCGAGGAGGGTTTCATCACCGACCCAGCGAGCTAACCAGACACGGGCGACGGATGCCGCTAACAGCACGATCGTCCGGGCCAGCATCGCAGTGGCTCTGCTCTCGCTGGCTGGACACATCAACCTCACCGGCGACTACACGTGCCCACACGGCAGCACGTTAGCGTCGGATAGTTGGCGAATTAACACGCCACCGCGATTACCTTGGTCGCTACCAATTCAGCTGACGTTCCGCACTTCTCTATCGTGTTTTGGCCTCCACCCGCTGCCGTGTCAGCAAGCTTTGGTCGCGCTGTCGATGCCGGCTGGGACCACGAACGAGGCCATCATCGACCAGACGGTTCAGGTAACGCCTAAGACGGATGCCTCGGTCTGGGCATCATCCGTCATCCGGGATTAGATCAGATCGGCGTGGTGGGCCGCAGCCACGTTGGGGTGGGCGCGTAAGCGGTAGCGCAGGGCGTTGTCACCGTAGGTCGTCTCAAGAATGGGACTGTTGGTCGGGTCGGCAGAGAGCCCGCGGGCCTCGCGAGACAGGCTCTCGTCGAGCTGCAGTCGCGGCATTACGGTGTCGAGTGCAGGGTTGAAGAAGAACGGCACGGAGATGCGGTCGGACCCGTCTTCAGGGGAGAAAACGCGGTGCAGGGTCGCCTTGAGGTAGCCATCCGTTGCCAGCTCGAGCATTTCGCCGATGTTCACGACGAAGGCGCCGTCGAGCGGGGGAGCGTCGATCCACTCGCCATCGTGCTCGACTTGCAGGCCATCCTTGTCTGGTTCGACGAGCAGCAGTGTAAGAACTCCACCGTCGCGGTGCTCGCCTACACCCTGGGCACGTACCGGCTGGCCGGGATAGCGCACGATCTTGGTTAAGAGGAACGGGTTCTCGGCGAAAGCGGCGTCGAAGACGTTCTCGGGGCTACCGAGGGCGAGTGCCCAGGCGCGCAGCAGGCGAAGTGCGATGCGGCTCAGCTCCTCATTCCAGCGCAGGGCGACGGTCTTCAGCTCGGGCAAGGAGTCCGGCCAGAGGTTCGGGCCCTCGAGGCGCCAATAGTCTGGAGTTCCGACGGCGAGGGGCACGGGCTCGCGGTCTACTCCGATATCGATTTGCTCACGCCAGTCGACGGCGTTGGCGGTGAGCTCCCCGCCGACGCGGGTATAACCGCGAAACTGGGGACTGTGGATGTTTTCCAGCTTGAGTTTCTGCTCGGCCGGTAGATCAAAGAACTTGCGCGAGACGGCGAGGAGCTCCTTCGTCAGCTGCGGGTCGACGCCGTGGCCGGTCAGGTAGAAGAACCCGACCTCGTGGGTGACGCGCAGGAGGTCGGCGCGGAATGCCGCAGCTTCGGCTTCGCCAGCGTCGAGTTGAGAGAAATCGAGGATTGGGAGTGAAAGCACCATGGTTCAAGTTTGACACCGCGCAGGCCACGCTGCGAATTGTGACGTCTCCGAGCCTTAGACGGGATTATACGCGTCGGCTGCGCCCGTGTGGTGAATTGAGGCCGAGGTAAGGAGAATCCGTTTCATGACTAATCGTCGAAAGTTCAATGCTGAGTTCCGGGCCGAGGCTGTGGAGCTGGTGATTTCATCGGGCCGGCCGATGACTCAAGCCGCCCGGAGATCGGTGTTATCGAGGGTCGCTGGGCAGCTGGGTGCGCCTCTGGAAAGAGGAATACTACCGAGGCTGGTGCTGCAGAACTCCGGTGTGAGAGCGGCCTTGGACAACCCGTGCACTTCGTAGCTAGGAATGCTTTGTCCTCGCCACGCGTTACCTGTGTGCGTACGTTATCGAAAGGACTTTGCTCATGAGTAAGACGTGGTTTATTACTGGTGCATCCAAGGGCTTTGGCCGCGAATGGGCAGAGGCCGCGCTGGAGCGCGGGGACTCCGTCGCAGGCACGGCACGAAAACTGGCAACACTCGATACCCTCCGTGACAAATACTCCGAAACGTTTCTGCCGCTTCAGCTTGATGTCACGGACAAAGATGCAGGCTTCGCGGCCGTCCACAAGACAGTCGAGCACTTTAGCCGCCTCGATGTTGTCGTCAACAACGCTGGATATGGTCATTTCGGCATGGTTGAGGAGTTGACTGAAGCTGAGGCTCGAGCGCAACTTGAGACGAACGTGTTTGGCGCCCTGTGGATTACACAAGCGGCGTTGCCAATCATGCGTCAGCAAGGTTCGGGCCATATCATCCAGGTATCGAGTATTGGTGGGATCAGTGCGTTCCCATCTGTTGGCATCTACCATGCGTCGAAGTGGGCGCTTGAAGGCTTCTCGCAGTCTCTCTCACAGGAGGTTGCAGGCTTTGGTATTAGCGTGACGTTGGTGGAGCCTGGCGGCTTCTCGACTGATTGGTCCGGGCCATCCGCCTCGCATAGCGAACAGATGCCGGAATACGCCGACGTCCGACAGGCCGCGGCAAGGCGTCCGTCGGCGAACAACCCCGGCGACCCTACGGCCACCCGAGGCGCGATCCTTAAGGTCGTCGACGCGGAAAAGCCGCCACTACGCATCTTCTTCGGCACGGCCCCCCTAGCAATCGCGACGAAGGATTACGAATCACGCCTGGCGACGTGGAACGAATGGTAACCTGTTTCGATCGAGGCGCACGGCCACTGAGCCTCTGCAGAGCGACATGGCCGGCGCCTGAGAACTATCGGCGATGACAGGGACCTGCCGCAAACGGCCGGGATGAACCCCGAAACCCGATCGCACTACGCCGTTACCGCAGCGTAGTGAAGCGTGCAGGGGAGTTGCTCACGAGTTGTCTTCGAGGATAAGTTGTGCCGCGTGCCAGGCAAGCGCCTGAGTCGGGGCATTGTTGTTACCCGATGGCATGTGCGGGAAGACGGACGCGTCAACGACTCGGAGTCCTTCCACCCCGCGAACACGAAGCCGAGCGTCTACGACGTCGTCGTCATTGGGGCCCATTGCACACGTGCCCAGCGTGTGGTAACCGGTTCCGCCGCGGTTGAGCGCGTTTTCGAGTATCTGCTCATCCGTTGCATAATCAGTGCCAGGGAGGGTTTCCTCGCGCACGAGTCGGCTGATCGGACCCTGGGCCATGATTTCGCGTCCCTTCCGTGCCCCGAGAACGACCAAGCGGCGGTCGTGCTCGGTTTCGAGGAAATTCGCGATAACCGTCGGCTTGTTCGACGGCAAAGCACCGGTGATGTGGATGGATCCGGTGCTCGTTGGGCGCAGCGGGTAAGTCAGGAACATCATTCCCGGGTTTTTATCGACTTTCACTTTGCCCGAGGTTAACGATGCCGCCGCAGTGGAGATAGGAGTGAAGAATCCCTGCGTGTCCGGCCGGTCGGATTTCGGATCCGACTTGTAATACATCAGCACGTTGTAGCCGCCGAACGACATGACGCCGTCACGTTGCATCAGATATTTCGTGCCGGTGAGCATCTGCCGTGAAACGTTAGAGAGCTGC
Source organism: Cryobacterium sp. Y62 (assembly GCF_002929785.1). Taxonomy (NCBI): domain Bacteria; kingdom Bacillati; phylum Actinomycetota; class Actinomycetes; order Micrococcales; family Microbacteriaceae; genus Cryobacterium; species Cryobacterium sp. Y62. The sequence continues at coordinate 4,673 of NZ_PJJK01000070.1, forward strand.
TTGTTGTATCCGTCTGCGCCCTGCATCGAGAATTGGAAGCTGGTGCCGTGATGCTCGTACAACCGTTCTCCGACGTTGGGGCTGTCCACGACTACCTGCACCCCGGCAGAACGTAGCTGATCTGGATCTCCGATGCCGGAGCGTTCAAGGAGAAGCGGAGTGTCGAGCGAACCGCCGGCCAGGAGCACTTCTTTACGGGCGGAGTAGTCGACCGTCACGCCCTTGCGCTCAACGCGCACTCCGGTGGCACGCTTCCCATCGAAGAGAACATATCCAACCTCCGAATGGCTTAGCACCGTCAAGTTGGGCCGTTGCCGAACCGGATGCAGATACGCCTCCGCAGCGCTAACGCGCAAGCCGTTCGCGATGTTCGACGATACGTATCCGACGCGCTCATTGTCGCTCCCGTTCAGGTCGTCTTCCCGGTTCATACCGAGCTTTCCCGCAGCGTCCATGAAGGCCTCACTGACCTCTTCGGGTGGGGAAGCTACGGAAATCCCGACGGGACCGCCGACGCCTCGAATATCCGACGCGCCAAGTGCGTGGTCTTCAATGCTCCGATAGGCGCCTACAAAGGTGTCCCATCCCCAACCAGGATTGCCTGCCGCTTCGATCGAGTCGTAATCGGGCTTCCAACCGCGGTTCCAGACCATGCCGTTCACCCCAGTGGAACCGCCGATCATCCGACCGCGCGACCAATGCTCGACGGACCCGGTTCCAAACGGTTCCGTGGCGAACTTCTTCGTGTACTTCGGGTCCGTCATCGTGAAATAGAACCCCTTCGGCACGAGAATCACCGGACTACGATCGGAGCCTCCGGCTTCCAGCAGCAAAACCTGATTCGCGGGGTCTTCGCTCAGTCGATTGGCCAGGACACATCCCGCCGCTCCGGCACCGACAATAATGTAATCAAAAATCATGCTGAACTCCGTCTTCCTTGTGGATGATCAACGGACGCACCGATTCAGGCGTCGAAGACACTCTATTTATTACACTAAGTGTTTTAATTCAAGTATTGTCAGAGAGTAGGGTCGAGTCAATGGCTTCCACCCCCGATACCGGAGAGAGTCGAGGGCGAGGACGCCCCTCGACAGTGTCAGTGGATGCCGTCGCAGAGATCGGCCTGGGCTTGTTTTTGAAAAACGGCTTTGACAAGACAACGATGACCGACATCGCCAGAGCCGCTGGCATTGGACGCAAGACATTGTTCAACTACTTCCCCAACAAAGCCGACATCGTTTGGAACCGTTTCAACCGGCAACTCAAAGACCTCACCAATGCGCTGGATCATGCTCCCATCGACATCGTCAGTACTGACGCCGTCGTGGCAGCGGTACTCTCCGGTCTGCACACCTATCCCGCTGCTCTGCCCATCATGCATGCCGAAGTCACCCTCATTCAGGCAGTTCCGTCGTTACAGAGTTACGCGTACATGCAGGGTCAACCCTGGCGGGATGCCATCACCCGCTTCATCGCTGGCCGAGAAGGACTTGACCCAGAGGACACGCTGCCGGAAGTTCTCGGCCACGGCTACTGGCACGCTATGTTCGTCGGTTTCCGTAAGTGGCTCTGCGCAGGGCAATCGTCCCCCTTGCCATATGTGGAGACCGCCCTCCGGGACTACTCCAGAGCCCTACAAGCCGCATTCGCACACGAAAAGAATCAATAAGCGGAATGCGGAACACTCTCATGGCACCCGATATCCGCGGACCTCCGAACGAATGATTCTGAGACCAGTCTTCGTACAAGTACTCGCCTGTGCGACATTCCTACGTCGTGACGGTTTTCCTTAAGGGCGGCGACGGCATTCATCACGTCGGCGTCCCGGTCTTCTCTGATTTCTGTCAGCGGAGTATCTTCCTGGAGAAACGGATCGCCACCGACAAACCACGCCCGTGCCGGGTGATCGCTTTCGGCATCCGCTATCTGCCGCCATGCCCGGTGCGCCATGCCCGAACGTCGCTCATAATCTGTACCAGGAACGGGTCCGTCACTCTTGGCCTAGCGATGGGGAAACTTGCGGTCTTTGGAACCGATCAGAGCCGCCACCAACGTCGCCCCGAGGTGCACATTCAGCTGACGCACCGCCTCGTGAATATCCAACTGTTAACACCAACCGTGCTGAGCGCTCACGGCGCGGTATTCGGGCTTGCCGCCACGAGATGCAGCGTTGCGCCGCAGCTCGCGTGAGATCGTCGACGGTGACCGACTCAGGACCTGTGCGATCTGTCGAACCCCGGCGTTCTGTGCCCGCAGGATCGCGATCTCCTCTCGCTCGACGAAGGTCAAAAACCGCCCCGAAAGCGGTGCTCTGCTGATGTCTCGCATCCCGCCAGCATGACGGAACGACCGTGTCCCGACCGGCGCCGACACGCCGGCCCGCTCGCCCGCGTCCTCGCTCGAGAGACCCTGTCCGACGAGGTTCCAGAAATCTTGCCGGTGCTCCCGGCGCCACGCCGGCGGCCGCATCGGTTCCCGCCCGAGTTGCGTGGCCATCCAACCTTTTGGACGTCCCATAATCCACCTCCATGTCGAGGTGTTGCGACGACCAATTGAATCCGCCCCGCCACAAGTGGTGTCGCCGCTCGATAGCAACGACTTCACTATCGACAGGCTGGGACCGAAAGCCGGGGCTTAACCGAGGTTACGCAGACGGGCCCACGACCCCGTCCGACGGTCTGAACGGCTACACCTACTGGCCCGCCAAGCCGCCGTGCGGCACCACTCCGTGCGCCGTGGCTAAGAATTCGCCGCGGGCAACCGGGTTGGAAGCGGCCGCGTCCCTCCTGCCGCGTGATAGTGCAAACGCGTCGCTCGACTTCTATGTCACGGCGGATCGCGCCGACCCTCGGCATACGATCATAGTAACGGGAGCCAAAGCGCAGGTTGCCGCGCTGAACGCGCATGCCCGCCTGGACCTGATCGGCCAGAGTGCTGTCGGCAAGAGCGGGGCGTTGCTCCACGACGGGAACAAGGACGGCGTGAGCGATGTGATCATGATGCGGCAGAACGACCGGAAGCTGCGGTCCAACCAGGGTAAGGACTTCGTCGCGAACGGTGACCTCTGGACGATCCTGGGTGACGAGGGCGATGACCTGAAGGTGAAGAGTCTCCGGCCTGGGGGTGTTGACCCGGCCGGCCGTATATGTGGCCACGCATGTTGAGCTTGGCTATGCGGCGACGATTAACCGGGTGCAGGACATGATCGTTGACACGTCCCATACTTTTGTGGACCCGCAGTCCACGTCCCGCGAGCAACTGTATGTGGTGGCGACGCGCGGCCGCGAATCCAACCGGATGTGTGCGGTCGTGGAGGAGACCCTCGAGGTGGATGCTCTCGCGCGGGTCTACGATCCCGACCAGATCGGACGGATGGAAGCGGTCGTCCGCGATGTGCTCGACGCGGGCATGGCCGGTCGGATTGTCAACGACGAGGCGTGGACCCATCTCGCAAGCCGGCTGGCTGCGCATGAGGCGTGGGGTGCCGCCGTGCGTGCGCAGGTGTCCGCGGCCGACCGGGCCGAGGACACCGGGTCGGACTCGACAGTTGAGCCGTTCGCGAAGATTTACCATCACCGCATCGGCGCAACTGTGGCTACAACAGGCGAGAGCGCACCCCCGACCTAGGTGACCCCGCCGCCTGGCGGAGCTGCCAGGGACAACCGCGAGGTCCGTGACTGGCTTCACGCCCAAGCGGGACTCATCCGGGATCGAACGACGGCGCTGGTCGACGCTGCGGCCGCGGCGCCGCAACCATGGAGCGCGGCCATTCGTCCTCTGCCGGAGGATGCATCCCTATGGGGGCATGGCGGCATTCTCGTTCGGCTGTCCCGCTTTTATGATCATCGCCTGCGGTTCGCGGTGCTATGGCTCCACGTCGCAATATGGGACAGCCCGCGCATGGTGATTTCAAAGAGACTGAAACCATGTTCTATATGACCCAAAACTGGTTTCCCCGTGACGACGACTCGAGGGTGACGCCGCCAGCGACCCTGAGACCCAGTGCGTAGGCCAGCGATGCGAGACTCATTGATTAGGAACAACCCGTCTGCGGTCGTGACCGGAGTCGGACTGACGCCCTTTAGCCGCAATGCCGGACGCAGCGCGCTGGAGCTTCAAGGTGAGGCAGCCTTACAAGCCCTCGATGACGCCGGGATTCGTGCCCGTGACGTCGACACGGTCATCGCCGGCTACGCGACGACCGTCAACCACATCATGCCTGGGAATCTGCTCGCCGAGTATCTGGGCGCGACCCCCGAGCGGGCCTTTGGCATGAACGTCGGGGGTGCGACGGGGCTCGCGATGGTTGCCGAGGCCGCTCGTCTCGTCTGGTCGGGAAGTGCCGATACCGTGCTCGTCGTCGGCGGAGAGAACCGCGCAAGTGGGCAGAGCCGCGATGCGGCGATCGCGACACTCGCGCAAGTAGGCCATGCGACGCACGAGGTAGCACTCGGTGCGAACATCCCCGCGTACTACGCACTTCTCGCCTCCGAGTACCTGCATCGCTACTCCCTGAAACGAGAGGACCTCGCGCCCCTGGCAGTGCAGATGCGCGAGCATGCGCGGACCCATCCCGGAGCGCAGTTCCACAAGTCGATTACTGTCGACGATGTTCTGAATGCGCCGCTGATTGCGGAGCCGCTCGGTCTGCTCGACTGCTGCCCAATTTCTGATGGGTCGGCGGCGTTTGTTCTCTCCCGCCGCTCCGAGGGCACCCGCAGTGTGGAGATCACGGGCATCGGCGAGACGAATTTGCACCAGCACGTCAGTGAGGCGGACTTCAGCTCCGTCGGTGCGAGGCAGAGCGCAGAACAGGCCCTGAACCAAGCCGGAGCCGTCGTCACGGACATAGACATCTTTGGAATCTACGACAGCTTCACCATCACGCTCGCGATCCTGCTCGAGGAGATCGGCATCGCGCAGCCGGGCACGGCCGGGGGAATGGCGCGAGACGGTGCATTCGCAGCGACGGGAAAGTATCCGCTGAACCTGCATGGCGGACTCCTTTCATACGGCCACCCGGGCGTCGCGGGTGGGATGGCGCACATGGCCGAACTCGTCATTCAGATCCGAGGCGAGGCGGGATCGAGGCAGCTTGTCGAGCGGCCGAGGCGAGGCTTCTTGCATGCTGACGGCGGTGTCCTCTCTGCGCATGTCTCAATCGTGTTGGACGGTGGCGCGTATGCGACGCCCTCTACGGCAGAAGGGCTGAAATGAGTGAACTGGACGATTGGACCCATGGTCAACGCCGCCTTCTCGGGCAGCGCTGCGACGAAGGGCACGCGTGGTACCTGCCCAGACCGCGGTGCCCTCGGTGCGGTTCCGCGGCCTCTCCATTCGAGCCCATCGGCACAGGAACGATATTTGCTCAGACTACGATCCACCGCAGGGGCGACGGAGGTGCCTCGTCGATTGGGATCACTCTCGTCGACCTCGACGAAGGAATTCGTGTCATGGCGCAGTGCGCACCAGGAACCTCGATCGGCAGCCGGGTCGTCGTGTCGATCGTCCAGGATGCAGACACGGCACAGTTGTTCCCCTACTGCGAAGTGATCCCAGCATGAGTTCGCTCTGGTTCTTTCACCGTCCGGGTTCTGTCGCAATCATCGGCGCATCCAACGACCCCGAGAAGATCGGCGGCCGTCCCATCCGATACATGCGGGAATTCGGGTTCGAAGGTGTTATATACCCGATCAACCCAAACCGGGTGCGGATCCAGGGGATCACCGCGTATCCCTCCCTCGATGATCTTCCCTCGCTCCCCGATGTCGCGATCATCGCAGTATCGGGCGCAAACGCGGTCGCTCAGATCGTCCGTTGCGCAGATCTAGGTGTCAAGGGCTGCATCGTCATGTCTTCAGGTTTCGGTGAGACAGGTGATGAGCAAGGTCTCGCGTGGCAGAACGAGATGCTCGCCGCCGCTGCGCGGACGGGCATGCGCATCGTCGGACCGAACTCGCAGGGCCTCGCGAACTTCGCGACGGGTGCCGTCCTCGGCTTTTCCACGCTCTTCACCGAAGAGCCTCCGCAAGACGGACCCGTCGCCATCGTCAGTCAGAGCGGGGCGCTGTGCTCCGTGCCTTACGGCTTGCTTCGACAGGCCGGCATCGGTGTCCGCTATGCGCACGGCACCGGGAACGACATCGATGTCACGGCGGCGGAGCTTGCGGCGGAGATCCTCGAAGACCCCGACATCTCGCTCCTGCTGCTCTACCTCGAAGATTTTAGGGACCTTGACTCCATTGCGCGTGTAGCCACGAAGGCCCTCGAGCGTGGGGTCCCCGTGATCGCGCTCAAGGGAGGCCGCAGCGAAGCGGGGCAGCGAGCCGCCGCATCCCACACCGGCGCCCTCGCGACCGAAGAAAAAGTCGTCGACGCCTTCCTCGAAAAGTATGGCATCTGGCGTGCGCGTAGCACCCACGACCTCGTGTCCGCGGTCGGGCTCTACCTTCGACCAACCGTCCCGAAGGGAGAGCGGCTCGCGATCGTGAGCAACTCTGGAGCCATCTGCGTTCTTGCCGCCGACGCGGCCCAAGACAACGACCTGCCGTTGTCCCAGCTATCCGAACAATCGCAAGTGGACCTCGCCGCTGTACTGCCCTCATTCGCCTCGTTAGACAACCCCATCGACGTGACCGCAGCGTTGCTCACCGACAGCTCCCTGTTCGGTCGCGTTCTTCCAGTCCTCGGACGCGATGAGTCCGTCGACGCGTGCTTTCTTGGCATCCCCGTGTCAGGTCGAGGCTACGACGTTGAAAGATTCGCGCGGGACGTGGCGGACTTCGAAGCGTCTGCCGGCGTCCCGCTCGTCATGGCGGTCCCGCAGAATGACATCGCCGAGCGCTTCCGAGCGCACGGAACCGTCGTCTATGCGGATGAGTGGCAGGCGGTTCGCGCGCTCTCACAGTACCTCCACCATCACGCACTCATCGCTCGCGCGCGGCACCGCACACTTGGTCGACCCAGGATAAGGCGCGTATGCGGGACCGAGCGCGTCGTCCTCAATGAGTCCGAGAGCCTCGGCATCATTGACCGCTTGGGTGTGCCAACAGTAGAGCACGTGCTGGTCACCCATCCTGACGGTGCACCGGCTGCAGTCGAAGCGCTTGGCGACGGCCCGGTGGTGATCAAGGGGTGCTCGTCCGAAATGACGCACAAGTCCGAACTCGGCCTTGTGCGGGTGGGCGTGCGTGAAGCTGATGCGACTCGTGTCGTTGAAGAGATGTTTGACCTGATGGCCAGGGCGGGAATCGCGAACGAAGGGGTGATCGTCGCACGCATGGTGAAGGGTGTACATGAGGGAATGCTCGGCGCGCGCGTAGACCCCGTGTTCGGCCCCGTCGTCGTGATCGGCTCAGGCGGTGTCCACGTCGAGGCGATGCCCGACGTGCAGTTCCTGCTGCCCCCGTATTCCATCGACGACGCCCTCCGTGCTATCTCCCGGCTGCGGATCGCCGCGGTGCTCGGCGGTACGAGAGGTGAGCCGCCGGTCGACATAGAGGCTTGGGCCCGAGCCGCCGTGAACCTCGGCGACGCTCTGCTGGATGACAAATTGGAAATCCATGAGCTGGATGTGAACCCGCTCATGCTGTTGGCGAAGCACGGAGATGTGCAGCCAGCCATCCGGGCTGTCGATGCCGTCGTGATCCGTGGATCCCTAAAAAGCTGACGGCAACTGGGCCAAGTTCGTGTTACTACAAAAGAGGAAAAAATGAGTCTGTTCACCCCTATTAAGCTTGGCGACCTTGAGCTCCGCAACCGGATCATTCTTGCGCCGCTGACCCGGCGTCGAGCAAACGCCCAAGCCGTACCATCGAAGAGCGCACCGCTATATTACGCACAACGTGCTGGTGCGGGGCTGATCATCAGCGAAGGCACTTGCATCTCACGCGAGGGCATAGGTGATCGGCGGCTTCCTGGCCTGTGGACGGAGGACCAGGTCGAAGCCTGGCGAGACGTCACCGAGGCGGTGCACGTTCAAGGGGGACTCATTGTGGCGCAGTTGTGGCATACAGGTCGAGCGTCGCATCCCCGGCTGCAAACCAATGGCGAACATGCGGTCGCTCCGTCGGCCATAGCCATTGAGAAAGATCGAGAGCTCGACGGCGAGATGATTCCGTCGGCGGTGCCGCGAGCTCTTGATACGGACGAAATCCCGCGCGTGGTGGCAGATTACGCCGCCGCGGCGACCAAGGCTTTAGACGCGGGCTTCGACGGCGTCGAGTTGCACGGCGCGAACGGTTACCTCATCGACGAGTTCCTACAGGACGGCACCAACAAGCGCACGGACCGCTATGGCGGCTCCGTTGAGGCAAGAACTTTGTTCCTGCGCGAGGTGCTCGAAGCGGTCACCGGCGCGATCGGCGCATCACGGGTGGGACTTCGAATATCGCCTTCGAGCATGTTCCAGAGTATGCATGATTCTGCTCCAAACGAACTCTGGGCCCGAGTGCTGGAGGTCGTGGCTAAATTCGACCTAGCCTTCCTCCATTTGGTCGAGCCCGGCATCTCGGGGTCCGAATCCCACAGAAGTCACGCCGACGGCATCGATTCGGCTTGGGTGCGGGCGCGCTATACAGGCCGCCTCATCGCTGCGGGGCGCTATACTGCAGACTCTGCTCGTGCCGCTCTGGCGGACGGGCGCCTTGATGCCGTTGCCTTTGGTCGACTATTCACCTCCAACCCCGACCTCCCCAAACGGCTTCGCGACAGTGCGGCGCTTACCCCACCACACCCGCCCACCTTCTATACGGCGGATGACGCCGGTTACGTCGATTGGCCCTCGCTGGCTGCCGAGCAACTGCTGCGCGAACTCGAAAGCGGGCAGCGATCGATCGAGGAGTTGGAGTCGAGTGTGCGGGTTACCAATTTCTCCGGAACTACTCCCTACCCCGAATGGGAGGCGGCGTGGGCAATTTCGCGCTACCGACGGATTCAGGACGCGTAGCGGACTGCCATACGAAAACAGCGGCTCCCTCCTTTTAGGGGGGAGCCGCTGTTCGTGTTTGAGCTAGACGATCGTCCAGCCGCCATCGATGACGTATGCAGCGCCATGGACGAAGGCGGAGTCGTCGCTCGCCAAGAAAAGCGCCAGGTTGGCAATCTCCTCGGGCTGGGCGTGACGTCCAGCCGGTACCGCATTGATCGACTCGATGACGGCCGCTTCGCCCTCCTCAAGAATTGCCTTCGTCATGCCCGTTTCCACTGCCCCCGGACAGATCGCGTTCACCCGAATACCCTGCTTGCCGTAATCGGCGGCCATCTGCTTCGTGAAGCCGATGGCGCCGTGCTTCGCTGAGGTATAGGCAACCCCGCCTCCCCGGGCGACGAGCCCGGCGATCGAGGCCATGTTCACGACCGTGCCCCCGCCCCCGTCGAGCATAGTGGGGAGAAATGACTTCGTGACAAGAAAGAAACTCTTCAGGTCGACACCAATGATGCGATCCCAGAGCTCTTCGCTCGTGTCGAGCAACGGGGCGTAGCCGTCGAGGATCCCCGCGTTGTTGACCAAGATGTCGATCCGGTCCAGCTCCTCGATGGTTCGCTGTGCGGCCGCTGCGACAGAGTCACCGTCGGAAACATCGACCTCGACGGCGAAGCCCGTGCCACCGGATTCCATGATTTGCTCCACCGTTGCTTGCGCAGCCTCGATGTTGAGGTCGAGCACGGCGACGGTCGCGCCCTCGAGCGCGAAGCGAGCCGCAATCGCGCGTCCTATACCTGATCCCGCTCCGGTCACGACGGCGGTCCTTTTGAAAAGCTTGCTTGTCATTTGTTTCTCCGGTTCCTCTTCGATGAGCTTTCGGTCAAGGCCGGGTCAGACCCGCGAGCGAGATGTACTTGATGTCCATGTAATCATCCATCCCCCAGTGACCGCCCTCGCGGCCGATGCCGCTTTCCTTCACACCACCGAACGGCGCCTGCACAGCTGAAATGCTTCCGTCATTCGCCCCGACGGTGCCATATTCGAGAGCCTCCGAGACCCGGACCAGACGGTTGACATCGCGGGTAAAGAAGTAGGCGGCGAGCCCGAAAGGCGAATTGTTCGCCCGTTCGATGACCTCCTCCTCGGTATCGAACTCGAAGATTGGCGCAACTGGCCCGAAAGTCTCGTCGCGCGCGATGATCATCTCGTCTGTGACCCCAGTGAGCACAGTGGGCTCATAGAAGTGACCGTTGGCGAGAGCGGCGCCAGACGGGCGTTTGCCGCCTGCGGCGACCGTCGCACCGTTCGCGATCGCATCGGCAACGTGTGACTCAACCTTATCGACGGCGCCAGCGTTGATCAGTGGACCGACTTCGACATCTGATTCCGTGCCAAAGCCGACCTTCATCGAAGAGAGTCGTTCGACGACGCGACGTGTGAACTCCTCGGCGATGGAGCGCTGAACGAAGATGCGGTTGGCGGAGACGCATGTCTGTCCCATGTTCCGCATCTTGACGGAGATCAGTTGCTCGAGTGCATGATCGAGGTCTGCATCTTCAAAGACGATGAAGGGCGCGTGTCCACCGAGCTCGAGCGCGAGGCGCTTCATGGTGGTGGAACCCTCGCGCATAAGGACCTTGCCAACTTCGGTCGAGCCAGTGAATGAGACGACTCGCACGCGGCTGTCTGACATGATCGCCTCACTCACGCGCGATGCTCGTGAGCTGGTAACGACCTGCAGCACGCCGTCGGGCAGTCCCGCCTCAGCGAAGTACTTGCCGATCTCGAGGGCAGACAGCGGAGTTAGGGCGGCCGGTTTCACGATCATTGCACACCCGGCGGCAAGGGCAGCGCCGAGCTTGCGCAGGATCTGGAGGGCGGGGAAGTTCCACGGCGTAATCGCAACGCTCACTCCCGTGGCCTGCTTGATCGCTACGATTCGCTTGTCGGGGCCCGTCGACGGAACGGTCGTTCCGTATGTTCTCCGCGCTTCTTCAGCGAACCATTCGATGAAGTCTAGACCGTAGGTGATCTCTCCGAGAGCCTGGGCTAGGGGTTTACCCTGTTCCATCGTGAGGACGTGCGCGAGCCGGTCGATGTCGGCGCGGGCAATCTCCGCGGCCTTCCGGAGGATACGCGAGCGCTCCAGGGCAGGTGTCGCCGCCCAGCCAGCCTGTGCCTTCTGGGCGCTGTCGATCGCCTTGAGCATGTCCTCGGCGTTCGCATCCGCGATCCGCACGAGTTCGCTGCCATCGGCGGGGTTGATCACAGCGAACGTCTCCCCGGAGATCGCGTCCTGCCAAGATCCATCGATGAATAGTTTGGTGAGGTATTCAGCCATCTTAGATTCCTTCTTTTTTACTTGTCAGAAAACGATTGAAGCGCGGGCCACGCTGCGCGATTCCCCATCGCGGATGGCGTCGCCTAAATCTTCGAATTGATAGGCTTGCATGGTGAGCGACTCGAAGGGAAAGCGATCGCGTGTGCGCTTGAGGAACTCAAGAGCACGATGTAGGTACCAGGGGTCGTAACGGAGCACGCCGTACAACCGCAGGTTCTTGCGCGTAATAATCCCGGGTGACAGCGAGACCTCGAACCCTTCGCCGACGTTGAGGTTGCCCACTGAGACCACCTCACCCCCGACACGGGCGAGAACGAGGGATTCAGGAAAAGCCGCGGAGACACCGGTAACCTCAAGCACGATATCCGGGCCGATACCGCCTGTGAGCTCCTGAAGACGAGCTACGCGTCCCTCCATCGTGGTGTGTACCGCCATGTCCACGACTTCGTCGGCACCGAAACGCTTTGCGAGCGCGATGCGGTCGGGCACGCCTTCGATGATTATGACCCGCGCTCCGCGCTCCTTCGCAACGGCGGCAGCGTACAGACCAAGACCGCCGGCACCCTGAATGACGATTGTGGACCCCGCCGAGAGCCTTGTGCGATCGAGTGCGAAAAGCATTTGCGCAAGGCCGCAGTTCGCACCTGCCACGATCCGGTCGTCGAGTTCGTCTGGCACCTTGTAGAAGTGCTGGTCCTCATTCACGTAATAATGGGTTCCAAAACCTCCGAAGAAATGCGGTGCGACATCGGGATTCTTGGACCACTCGCGGAGTGCGTTAGTACACATGCTGAACTCGCCCCGCAGGCAGTGCTCGCAGCGACGGCAGGTGACGTAATAGACGGGGACAATTCGATCGCCGACGTGGACGGGCATGCCCGCGTTGTCGTGTGTGACTCCAGCGCCCAGTGAGACTACCTCACCAATGAATTCGTGACCGAGGGCGGCTTCTCGTAGCGCGGGACTATGAAAGTGGAAGTGGTGAATGTCGGATCCGCACACGTTCGCCCGCCGCACTTTGAGGACGAGCGCCCCCGCGGCTGGTTCGGGGACTTCGTATTGTTTTACCGCGAACTCGCCCGGTCCAACGATTGCTGCCACTTTGCCCTGCACCTGGCGCTCCTTTGCATAAATGAATACCAACGACGTGCTCAAGCGGCGGCGCCGTCGCCCCGAGCTTAGGTCGGGTGCCGAGTGCTCAGTTGTCCTAGTTCGGTACAGTTATCGTTCCCAGACGCGGAATGAAGGTCGGACAAAAAAGTTGAATCCTGTATGCGAGAGGGCTGACCCAAGATAGGACACGGCCGAATCGACTTTCGATAGCAGACTGACTGGATACGAGGACGTATTGCACGCGGAAGGATCGAAGCGGAATGAATAATGGACACGCACGCAGGCTATGGGCCTTGGACTCGCCGACACTCACGGTCCAGTCCGAGACTCTGCTTTATGGCACCAGTGGCGAGATCACCATCCCGGTGCCGTCATTTTTGATTGAGCACCCGAAAGGTCTCGTGCTCTTTGACACGGGTCTGCATCCCGATGCCATCGAGGATCCGGAAAAAGTGTACGGTGCTGACCTTGCCGCGAACCTGAGAATCGGTGGGACCGCCGACCAGCGCCTCGACCGACAACTCCAGGCGATCGGTTATAAGGCCTCTGACATCACGCATGTGGTCTCCTCTCACGGACACTTCGACCACACAGGCGGCCTCTTCCTGTTTCCTGAGGCCAAACACTATTTCGGCGATGGTGAGCTTCGATACGCCAACTGGCCGGACCCGATTCAGAAGTTCGTTTACCGCGAAGAGGTGCTTGACGTCATCCGTCGCCTCGACGTGCGTGAAGTCTCTGGCGACTTCGACGTGTTCGGGGACGGTGCGGTCACCATCCTCGCGACTCCCGGTCATACTCCTGGCGAGGTGAGCCTGATTGTGCACCTAAAGTCGCGTACGTTCATCCTTACTGGAGATGCGATCCATTTGCGCGCGGCTATGGAGCAGGAATACCACTTCCCCATCGACGCCGACACGACGGGGGCCCTGCGTTCTTTGCGGCGCCTCAAGTATCTCAAGGAGTCCCTCGACGCCACGGTATGGATTAGCCACGACCCTGACGATTGGGCCGAATTCGCTCACGCTCCAGGCTTTTACGAGTAGGCGGTCGATCATGGCGATCCTCGTCGACTACCGATGTGCAGAGTGCGGCGTCGTCCACGAGGCATTTGTCGACGTGCCTGCACCACCGAAACGCGACTGTGCGGCGTGCGGAGGGATAAGCCAACGTAGATGGTCGCCGGTGGGGATGATCTCGCGCAGGCCGGAGCCGCAGCCTTCAGCCGTGCCAAAGAAGACTACGCCGTCGATGTGCGCGGCGAATCCCGACGTCCCCGGGCTCTGCCACATGTCCGAAACGGCCGGCAGAGCGTGGATCGCGCGGTACCGTGGCGACAACCGAGCCCTCGATGCCGAGTTCACCCGACAGGAGAAGGCCGCTGCGTTCAAGACTCCCACAATGGACGACGCCATCACACACAATCACCGTCACGGCGTGAGCGCTCACGAACCCGCCGAGGGGGACGCCAGCGCTGCGTGAGTGAAGCGTATAACGGGCCGCGCCGTCACTCGGCGGTATGCGGTCGATACGCTTCACTCACGGGCGGAGCCTGGACCGTGTCAGACGAAGAGCCGCTCTTCGTCGAGCTTGTAGCCACTTATCTTGCGGTAGAGGGTGGATCGGGAGATTCCGAGCATCTCGGCAGCGAGCACCTTGTTGCCGTCGCACCGGATCAGCGCGTTGACAATACCGTCCACTTCGAGTTGCTCGAGCATCGTGAGGTCCCGACGTCGCGCGTAGCTCGCGATGGCGGGCGGCAGCTGGTCGCTCGTGACCTCACTGCGACGACCGAGGGTTAGGACGCCGCGCATAACAGCCTCGAGCTGCCGCAAGTTGCCCGGCCAGGGAGCCCTCGAGAGCGCGGCATACGCCCCTGGCGTGTACGTAATGTTGAGGCTAGAGGCGTACTTGCGCTCGAAATTGCGCAACAAAATGCGCATGTCCTGCTTGCGCTCACGGAGGTTTGGCATATCGATTCTCCCCACCGCGAGCACGTCCAGCAGCGACTGATGACCTGCCGATTGCTCTTTGGATCCTTGTGCGCTCGCGGTGCCCATCACGAGGGCGCGCTCCAGGAGCGAAGGATTGGCCGACAGGCTGTCGGCCACCCGCTGGGCGGTCTCGTTGTCGAGTGCGTCGATGTGACGCAGAATCACCGGTGTGGAACCCTCAAGCGCCGCGCGCAGATCGGTCAGCCACGCCTCTGTGTAATTCAAGGATTCCTGACCGTCGCAGACCATTGGCTTTTGACCAGGCGCGACACGGTCGAACATGTGCCGGAGCAGCGTGAATTTTCCTGTGCCGCTCGCGCCGAAGACGACGACGGGAAGCGACGCACGCATGGCCGATTCCGCCTGCTCCCGCGCATAGACCCACGGTCGACTTGTGCCGGGAAGGGATTCTGACAGCGGGGCCCAGGACTCTCGAGTTCGCTTGGGCGGCAGGTCCGTGAGCGGAACGGTGTGGTTCTTCTGGTTGACCACTTCAATGATCGCGCCGATCACTTCGTCGTCGAATACGACGGCGGAACAGGCCAACTCCGTGATTGCGGTCTCGGTTTCGATGTGGATTGTGCGCTTGGGACGGTGCACTGAAATAGCTTCGGAGACCATCAGCCATAGTGTCGTCTTGTCGATGTGATGCAGGTATTCGCTCGCGGCGGGGTTCTCCATCAGTATGTCTCCGCCGACGACTGCCATCGGCCTACCCTGCCGGGAGGCGACGAGGAAGGAGTCGAAAAGCACGCGCTCGCGCATGCTCGAGAGGTTCAGTAGCTGCCGCCCCACCTCTCGCGCCGCTTGGTTGATGAGGCCGGGGAGGATCGGGCTGGCGTCCTCGACGAGGCCCGTAAGAGTCACAACGCCTTGTGATCGGCGCGTGACCGGGTCGTGGATCGGGGCGCCGACGCAGGCGAAATCGGTGAGGGCTTCCGCGAGGTGCTCTGCTCCGACGATCATGCTCGCTCGCCTGTCGGTGGCGGGGGTTCCGATGCCGTTTGTACCGACAACTTCCTCCGCGCCGGAGTGGCCAGCTACTGAGCCGATACCCTCCATTCGCCGGGCGAACTTACCATTGGAGTTCCAGGTCTGCAGAATGCGCGAATGGCGGTCGGCGATCAGCAGGCTGGCGTGATCCATGTCGAGCTCGTCGGCGAGTCGCGCAAGGATGGGCCGCGCAGCGCGGAGCAACACCGAGTCGCTCACAATGGGGGATTCAAATGGGAGCCGCACAGAGCGATCATCGGCTACTCCGAGCAGGCGAGACCGTTTCCAAGAATCGAGGACGACTGGTCGAACGAGCTGTTCCATCCGGCTGTCAAGTTTGCCATCGCTGAGAAACATATCCCGGACGTCGTCGAGACGGGGGGTTGAACGCATTGCGGTACTCCTGACACTTGAACACATCTTTGGGATCAATTGCTTCGCTTCGTCGCGAATGACTTATTAGACTACCCATTTGGGGGGGGGGGTGCC
>NZ_PJJK01000071.1:0-22889 GCF_002929785.1 Cryobacterium sp. Y62
AGCGGTCGTGCCTGGCCGTCGGAGTTCGAGTGGGCATACGGTTATCTCTCAACTGGCTCGGATGAGCGAGCGGACTCTGAAGCTGCCTGTTGCGCACGGAGTTCGGGTAACACGTATGTGATTTCAATGAGGAGATGATGTCCAGTGGTGATTACTGAAGAACTAGTTACTGCAGAATTTATTGTTGAAGAACGCGCTGATCTACTGGTCAGGCTCGGCTTGGACGGACAGAACAAGGCGTCCATGGGTCGAGTGCTGGCGACCGGCTCCATCGCTGAGGCGACCGAGCGTGCTGACGGCACCATGGAGGCGACGATCCGGATCGAGGAAGACGAGATCCAATGGGAACCAGCGATCCTGGTCCTGCCGCACGGCGGTGATCTTGAACTGACGATCATCAACGATGACAAGAACACGCACGCCTGCCTGCTGCCGAGTAATGGCGACCAGAAGTTCCTCTGGTTGGTGAACCACTCGAAGGGCCGGGCGAAGATCAGCCTGGATAGCCCGGGCTACTACTGGTACAGCTCGCCGGGAGGCAACGACGAGGGCCGCGGTCTGACCGCTGCAATCGTTGTGCGCGGCGAGGTACCCCCGGAAGCCCGGCTCGACCGCCCCGACCAGCCCCGCCCATAGAAAGGGATTGAACCGATGACACTCGAATATGTGGACGCTGGCGAGGCGATCAACCATACCGCGCTGAGCGCCGTGCCCGGTATCGCGCCCGCGGTGACGGACAACGTCGATTACGAACGTCTCCTGAAGGCGCGTTCGGAGTCGCATAACTGGCTCACCTACTACGGTGCCTATGACGGGCAGCGGTACAGCCTGCTTGACCAGATCAACACCGAGAACGTGAGCAAGATCAGCCCTGCCTGGATCTTCCAGGCTGGGCAGTCTGGTCAGATTGCTGGTGCGTCGACGTACGCGTTCGAGACCTGCCCATTGATCGTGGATGGCGTCATGTTCGTCACCGGCTGGGATGGCTGGTTCTGGGCTCTCGACGCGGCGACGGGCAAGGAACTCTGGCGCTACAAGCATGCGGTGCCCTACGATGTTTCGCTCTGTTGTGGCAACGTCAACCGAGGATGCGCGGTGGCCAATGGAAAGGTCTACTTCGTGACCCCGAACGCCCAGCTGCTGGCGTTGGACGCAACCAACGGCGAGAGGGTGTGGCAGAAGACCATCGGCGACGTGCGCGCGGGTGAGAGTGCCTCGCTCGCTCCGACGGTCATCAAGGACATGCTCATCACTGGCAGCGCCGGCGGAGAGTTCGGTGTGCGTGGCCACATCGACGCTTGGGACCTGGAGACGGGCGAGCAGCGCTGGCGCAGGTACACCGTGCCTAAGCCTGGCGAACCAGGCTCGGAAACCTGGCCCGCTGACGGTGAGGCCTGGCAGCGCGGTGGTGGGAACCACTGGGTTACTGGTACGTATGACCCGGAGACAAACCTGTACTACGCGGGCACGGGCAACCCGGCACCCGATTTCGACGGCGGGGTTCGCGAGGGAGACAACCTCTATACCGACAGTGTTATCGCGCTGGACGTCGACTCAGGAGAGATCAAGTGGCACTACCAGTTCACTCCGCACGACCTGTGGGACTACGACTCCACGATGGAGATGACCCTGTTCGAGCGGGATGGCAAGAAGCTGCTGGGTCACTTTGATAAGAACGGCTACTTCTTCGTGCTGGATCGCACCAACGGTGAGCTGCAACACGTCACTCCCTTCGTGGACCGGATCGACTGGGGTGTCATCACCCGAGACGGGAAGGTGACTCCACGGAAGTACCCGGACAAGGAGGGCGAACCGGTCCATTTCTACCCCGGCCCGGCCGGTGCGAAGGAATGGACGCACGCGGCGTACAGTCCGAAAACCGACATGTTTTACGTGCCAGTGGCCGACGTGGGCGCTACCGCGACTAGGCGGCGTCGGGAGTTCAAGGAGAGCATGCCGTATTGGGGCGCTGGTGTTCAGGTGGACATCGACGACATGGCCGGGTCGGTCAGTGCGTTCGACAGCCATGGCGAGGAGAAGTGGCGTTGGCGCATCGACTACCCCATGGCCGCGTCCGTGCTTGCTACGGCAGGTGACCTGGTGTTCGCGGGCACCCCGACCGGTGAGTTTGTCGCTCTGGACGCCCGAACCGGTGAGAAGTTGTGGGAGTTCCAGTGTGGGAGCGGCCATCACGGCAGCTGCTCGACCTACAGCGTCGATGGCAAGCAGTACGTCGTCGTTCCAGTCGGTTGGGGTGGATGGCTCGAAGGCATTATCCCCGGGATGCTCGGCGCGGGCCATGGCAGCGCGTTGATCGCCTTCGCCCTGCCCGGCTGATTGATATCCCAATACCCATCCAGAGATTGAAAGGAGAAAACAAACATGATCGTAGACAACAATCTGCCGAAGTGGGAATCGCCCACGCTCGCGGAAATCCGCGTGTCAGCTGAGGTAACCGCTTACGCGGGCACCCTGGATATGTAAGCGATCTGGTGGGGTGCCAGGCTAACTTGGCGGGCACCCCACCAGATGGCAGAGCGAAAGGATGCGATGGTGATGTGGGCACGCATACTGGGATCGGCAGCCGGCGGAGGGTTCCCGCAGTGGAACTGCGCATGCCCTCAGTGCCGCGCGGTACGAAGCGGCTCGCGACCCTGCATCCCACGCTCTCAGTCGTCCATCGCGGTGAGCGCTGACCGGCAGCAGTGGTTCCTGTTCAACGCCTCACCGGACGTCCAGTCACACATAGAGTCTTTCCCCGCTCTACATACCGACGACGGCAAAGTGGCTCGGATTCAGGCTGTTCTGCTCACCGACGCTGAGCTCGACCACACGCTCGGTCTGCTTCTGATGCGGGAGGGTCGCGGACTCGAGGTGCACGCGACGGAGTCGGTGTACGAGACCCTCATCACCGGAACCGGGATACTGCGAACGCTCGAAGAGTATTGTCCGGTCACGTGGCGACCGGTGGTCCCCGGCACCGAGGTGCTGCTAAGCGGGGGGCTGTCGTATTGCGCTTTCGACGTCCCCACCACGAAGCGGATGCGCTTCACCGGGGCTGCCGTGAAAGGTCGGGTCGTTGGCTACCGCGTCACCGACACCACCAGCCGTCGAAGTTTGGTCTACCTCCCGTGCGTGCATCAGCTCACGCCCGACATTCTCGAGGAGTTGACGGACTGCTCCACCTTGCTGGTTGATGGCACCTGCTGGCGTGATGACGAGTTGCCCAGCCTCGGCCTGGCCAGCAAGACCTCGCGTGACATGGGACATGTACCGATCGATGGGCCGGGCGGCAGCCTGGAGCTGCTGTCGCCGTTACCCATCGATCGCAAGATCTACATCCATATCAACAACACCAATCCGATCTTGCTCGACGACTCGCCGGAGCGACTGTACCTCGACCGGCATGGCATGGAAGTCGCCGTGGACGGCCTGGAACTAGAGATCTAAGGAGCAATGATGGCGGCAGTACTCACACCCGATGAACTGGAGGAGTCGCTCCGCGCGCACGCCAAGCAGTACCACAGCGAGCATCCGTTCCATCGTCGGATGAACGAGGGACAGTCCACCCCCGAGGAGATACGGGGGTGGGTGGCTAATCGCTTCTACTACCAGGTGAACATTCCCCGGAAGGATGGGGCGATCCTCAGCAGCTGCCCAGACCGTGAGGTACGGCGCCGCTGGGTGCAGCGCATCATTGACCACGACGGCACCACCGAGGGAACCGGCGGAATGGAGTCGTGGCTGCGTCTGGGCGAGGCCGTTGGCTTGACCCGTGAGGAGGTCGAGGACTCACGATACCTGCTCCCCGGTGTGCGATTCGCCGTCGATGCGTACGTCACCTTCACGCGTACCCGGCCATGGGTGGAGGCGGTGGCATCGTCGCTGACCGAGATGTTTGCACCCGACCTGATGGCAGAGCGGCTCTCGGCATTCGAACGCTACTACACCTGGATCAACCCAGAGGGTCTCGCCTACTTCCGGACTCGCATTACCCAGGCGCCCCGCGATTCAGAGCACGGTCTTGCGATCGTGCGGAAGCACTGCGTCACCCCAGAAACGCAGGCAGCCGCGGTGGCGGCGCTGTCCTTCAAGTGCGACGTGTTGTGGGGCATGCTCGATGCGATTGACCAGGGCTATGGAAATCACTGAGGAGGCCGCCCGGCCGCGATTGGCGCCGCACGTGCGGCTGGTATTCAACGCCGCACGCGGGCAATACGCGCTGCTCTTACCCGAGACGGTTTGGGCCATCAACGCCACCGGCGCTGCGATCGTGGAGCTGTGCGACGCCCAGCGGACTGTCGCAGAGATCAGTGCCGAGCTGCGCAGCCGATACGACCAGGTCGCCGACGGTGACGTTCAACGCTTCGTGACCCTTCTCGTCACCAAGCATGGCATGGAGGTAAATCATGGATAAGCCCTACGGACTGCTCGCTGAGCTTACATACGCCTGTCCGCTGCAATGCGCCTACTGCTCCAATCCGCTCCAGCTCGACAACTATCGTGACGAACTGAGTACCGAGGAGTGGCAACGAGTATTTGCGGAAGCCGCCGACCTAGGTGTGCTTCAGCTGCACCTCTCGGGCGGCGAGCCGCTGCAGCGCCACGACATCGTCGACTTGGTGCAGTACGCCACCCAGCTCGGCCTGTACACCAACTTGATCACGAGCGGGATTGGCTTATCCACTCGTCGCGCCGAGCAACTCCGCGACGCAGGCCTCGACCACGTGCAGCTCAGCATCCAGGCCGATGATCAAGCCCTGTCCGACCAGATCGCCGGCACGACCTCGTTCGAGCGCAAGAAGGTGGCCGCGCGACTCATCAAGCAGTTGGGCTGGCCACTCACCCTCAACGTTGTGCTGCACCGGCGGAACATCGACCGGATCGACCGAACCCTCGATATGGCGGTGGAGATGGGGGCCGACCGTATAGAGCTGGCAAACACGCAGTATGCCGGCTGGGCAGCGCACAACCGCGACGAGTTGCTGCCGACCAGGGACCAGCTGGAACGCGCGGAGGCGGTAGTGCGGGAGGCTCGAGAGCGGCTTGGGGACAAGATCGAGATCATCTACGTCATCCCCGACTACTACAGCAAGTACCCCAAGCCCTGCATGGACGGCTGGGCCAGTCGCCAGTTCACCGTGGTGCCCAATGGTGAGGCGCTGCCATGCCCGGCCGCCCACGACTTGGCCCGCTCCCTTGAGCTAGCCCCTGCCACCGTGCGCGAGCACTCTCTGGAATGGATCTGGGAGGACTCACCACTGTTTCAGCAGTACCGCGGCGACGCGTGGATGCCGGACCCGTGCCGTAGCTGTTTCCGTAAGGACATCGACTTCGGCGGCTGTCGCTGTCAGGCCTTTGCGCTCACGGGCGACGCCGCCCGGACTGACCCGGTCTGTCACCTCTCTCCCGACCACTGGCTGGTCGAAGCGGCGGTGGCGACAGCAAACGACCCGATGCGGCCGCAGGACGGCTCGCTGATACCCCGCTCGAAACTGATCCGCACCAAGAAACGGACGACCGCCGGTACGCGGGGGAAGTCCGCGACAACGCCCGTCCAGCTCTCCGAAACCATATTGAAAGGCGCATAATGATAGCGCTGATAGCGCTCGGATTCGTCCTCGGTATGGACAACTTTCGCACATCGATTGTGCTCGGACTACTCAAACCAACCTGGCGCGAGTCCCTTAAGACGTCCGTATACTTCGGCCTCTGGGATGGCGTGGCACCGCTCGTCGGGATGCTTGTCGGCGCGTTCGTGAGCACCAAGATCTCCGACACGGCCGAGATGATCGGTGCGGCCGTCCTGGCCGGATACGGCCTCTATCTCGTCATCAAATCGATCCGGTCACCCAAGCGTGTGGACCCGGACATGAAGATCGCTCGACGCTGGCTGCCCGTGCCGTTGAGCCTCGACAATGTGGCCGGGGGCGCGGCCCTCGGCCTCGTAGGCGGAACGATATGGATTGCGCCCTTGCTGTTCGGAGTCACCACCGCGATCCTGTCGTTCGCCGGACACGCGATCGGTAAAACGGCCGTCAACCTCGTCCCCTTCAGCGTCCGTCCGGATCTGCTGACCGGAATCGGTGTTCTGCTGATGTCGGGCCTGATGTTCACGGGCATCGGCGACTTCTGATGTCGAGCATCGCCGTGCGCAACCGGGGAGAAGACAGTGCGCGGCCGCTGTGCTACCACTGCCGGGAGCCCTACCCGTCGGTGGATGTCGACCGGCACACAGAGCCAGTCAGCTGCGATGTCTGTCCGCTCTGCACGATGATG
The DNA here is from genome assembly GCF_002929785.1 of Cryobacterium sp. Y62. Taxonomy (NCBI): domain Bacteria; kingdom Bacillati; phylum Actinomycetota; class Actinomycetes; order Micrococcales; family Microbacteriaceae; genus Cryobacterium; species Cryobacterium sp. Y62. The sequence goes on from NZ_PJJK01000071.1 coordinate 6,280, forward strand.
CCCGTTTGCTTCACGTGTCGAAACATGTACTGCGCCTGCGAAGTGCACCAACGCTGAGGGGCTCAGCGCGACGAATAAACTGGCGTGAGTCCCTAAATGTTCAGCGCACGACGTACCGCGCTCACGTTTCGCCGGGATACCGGCACCCTGGTGTTCTCGCGATTATCCATGACCAGGACCAGTTCGCCCTTGTCTCTGCGTTCCACCTCTCGAATTCGGGTGAGATTGACAAGATACTGGCGGTGTACTCGCAAGAAAACACCGGTATCGGCCAGATCGTTGTCGAGTTTGTCCAAGCCGGACAGAGCAGCCCGCAGCTTGCCTTCATTCGTGAGAAGCCACACGTCGCTGCCGTCTGATTCGGCGACTGCGACCTCTGAGGTCGCGAGCAGCACCAGACGATTTTCCTCGCGGAGGGCCACTATTCGACGGGACTGTCCCAGCAAGACCCCGCCTGTTTCTGCCTGTCGGAACTGCTCGCCAGCGAAGCCACCGAACGAGATCAGGTGTCCAATCACAGTGCGGTGCAGGAAGACGGGGCGAATTCCGATCGATAACGGTTCGTCAGCCCGAGTGGTGCGGATCTGCGTTGAGCCCGTCCATTCCGAGTCTGAGCTCGCCCGCTTGGTGGCATAGCGGGCAGCGTGGATGAATGACGGGAGCTGCGGAGTCCAGCGCACTGCGGGGTTGACTGCGGGGGTGTTGCCGGGTACGCCGAGAATGATGCTCGCCGCGTCGTCGGCGATCACCACCCCACCTGCCGTGTCGACGGCGACGAGTGACTCGTTCGGCCGTCCCCCGGCGTGGGAAAAAGCGGCGAGCATCTCACTGCCGCTGTCGTGGGCGCGCTTGCGCAAACTGTTCTGGGCGTGGGTGGCAGCGTTCTCCAGCCATTTCCGCGAGGATGGTGGCAGTTCAGTGCGCCAACACGAGATATTCAGGACGGCGAGTGGTTCCCCGCCCACCACGTCCCGCACCGCGACGCCTCCGCAGGACCATTCGTGGAAGGCCTGGGCCCAGTGCTCCGATTGCCTGATCAGAACCGCGTGCTTGGTTTCGAGTGCGGTGCCCATGCTGTTCGTGCCCACCGCGCCCTCTGACCAGCAGTACCATGGCGCGAGGCCGCCCTCAGTCGCGATTGAGCGGGTGTTCTTGTCACCCCAGGCGGCCAGAATCCTGCCACTGGCGTCGGCGACGGTGATAACGCCTCCGTCGTTGGCTAGCTCGTTTGCCATGGCGGCGGCGCGAAAACCCAGCTCTGCGAACACGACATCTTGATCGAGGGAGTGCGTGACCTGTGAGACCGCGTTAGGGGCCTCGGACAGAAACGGGTCGATGTGGTACTGATCCCTGGATCGCTGCCACGAGATCGCCACTTCTGGCCTCACACCGCAGACATCGTTCTCTCCCTGCACGAATCGTTCCCATGCACCGTGGATCTCGGTCGCGGTCGAGTTGAGAGATGTCGGTTGGAGTCGCTGGTCAATTGAAATGGTGCACTGCCTTAGGGCTACTCATCAAATCGCACGGTCTACCACGAGAGTCAAAACGCCAACTTCGGGCGGGCATCGCCGGTACGGACTGCTCCTGGCCTGATGTACGAGCCGGCCAGTGTAGTGAGTGCTCCCGCGGTGCATCCACCGAACGCGATTCGCTTGACTACTACATTCGCTGGTGTAATACGAAACCATATGGTGTAGCAGCGTTATTGGCAAATTCCAGATTTACCTACCTAAACGGGTGGTTCAAACCATCTGAATTAGCGTTTCCCCTATCCGCAATTGATAGGAGGATGGAGCGATCGCTTCTTTTTCTGGAAAGGCAGTCCGATGCGACAAACCTCAGCTTCTTGTCTCGATGCATGGATGGGCCGGGAGGCCCTCGCCGAGGCCATGATTCCGGTGATCGGCCGCCTGTACCGCGAAGACAACGTGCTGATCAGCATTCATGGCCGGAGTTTGATCAACAACTCCACAATGAACATCCTCAAGGCGCACCGCTTCGCGCGCCGGATCGGTAAGGACGAATTGCTCCCGGAGGAGACTTTTCCGTTACTGAACACTTTGGCGAAATTGCAGCTCGGTTCGGCCGTGATCGATATTGCGCGCCTGAACCAGAAGTTCATAGAAGATGGCAACGGTGCCACCTTGGAGGAGTTCCTCCGTGCCGAGCTCGCCGGAATTGTGGGCAAGCACGGTGGCCAGGACGGTACCAGCACTGACGTCGTGCTTTACGGCTTCGGCCGGATCGGCCGGCTCCTGGCCCGCTTGTTGATTGAAAAGGTCGGCGGCGGTCATGGTCTTCGCCTGCGCGCCATTGTGGTGCGTCGCGGGTCTGACAACGACCTGTCCAAGCGTGCCAGTCTGCTGCGCCGTGACTCGGTTCACGGTTCCTTTGACGGCACCATCCGGATCGACGAGGATGCCAATACCATCACGGCCAACGGGGTGCAGGTACAGGTCATCTACTCGGACAACCCTGCCACCGTTGACTACACTGCCTACGGCATCACGAATGCCCTGGTGGTGGATAACACCGGCCGCTGGCGTGATGCCGAAGGGCTGTCCCAGCACCTGCAGAGCACGGGTGTTGCACGGGTACTGCTGACCGCTCCGGGCGACGGTTCGCTGAAAAACATCGTCTACGGCATTAACCACGACACCATCACTGACGCGGACCGGATCGTGTCGGCGGCGTCCTGCACCACGAACGCCATCACTCCGGTGCTAAAGGCTATAAATGACAGGTTCGGGGTGGTCCACGGCCACGTGGAAACCGTCCACTCGTTTACCAATGACCAGAACTTGATCGATAACTTCCATGAGGGTGCCCGGCGCGGCCGTTCCGCCGCATTGAACATGGTGATCACCGAGACCGGTGCCGCCAAGGCAGTGGCCAAGGCGCTGCCCGAACTGCTGGGCAAGCTCACGGGCAGTGCTATCCGGGTCCCCACGCCGGACGTCTCCCTGGCCATCTTGAACCTCAGCCTCGAGACCACAACGACCAGGGACGAGGTGAATGATTACCTTCGTGAGATGTCGCTGCATTCGGACCTGCGCGAGCAGATCGACTACATTGACTCACCCGAGGTAGTCTCCACCGATTTCGTTGGTTCCCGTCGTACCGGCATTGTCGACGGACTCGCCACCGTTTCAACGGACAAGACCCTGATTCTCTACGTCTGGTATGACAACGAGTTCGGTTACAGCTGCCAGGTAATCCGCGTAATGGACGAGATGGCTGGTGTGTACCGCCCGTTCTTCCCCGCGACTGATGTTGTTCGGGAGGCCATGTCCGTGCTTGCCACCCTGTGAGCCCTGTGAGCCGAAACATGAAAATTGGAATTCTCACCAGCGGTGGCGATTGCCCTGGACTGAACGCGGTCATCCGCGGCGCCGTACTTAAGGGGATTGCCGTTCACGGCCACGAGTTCGTCGGTTTCCTTGACGGCTGGCGCGGTGTGATCGAGGGCGACATCATCAGCATCCCCCGGACCCTGGTCTGGGGGATCGCCAAGCAGGGTGGCACTATTCTTGGCACCTCGCGCACCAATCCGTTTGAAAACGGCGGCGGCCCCGATGTCATCCGAGACCACATGCGCCGGCTGGGCATTGACGCCATCATTGCGATTGGCGGGGAGGGAACCCTTGCTGCGGCGAAGCGGCTCACGGACGCAGGACTGAAAATCGTGGGTGTTCCTAAGACTGTGGACAACGACCTTGATGCGACGGACTACAGCTTCGGTTTCGACACCGCCGTGCACATTGCGACGGAAGCCATCGACAGGCTGGGGACCACCGCAGAATCCCATCACCGGTGCATGATCGCAGAAGTCATGGGGCGGCACGTGGGATGGATTGCGCTGCACGCAGGCATGGCGGCTGGTGCCCACGCCATCCTCATCCCGGAGCAGAAGGTCAGCATCGACCAGATCACCCACTGGGTGAAACAAGCTCACACCCGCGGGCGCGCACCACTTGTCGTGGTTGCCGAAGGGTTTGTTCCGGAGCACATGGAAACCCCGTACTCTGAGCGCGGCCTGGATACCTTTGGTCGTCCCCGCCTGGGCGGCATCGCGGACCAGCTGGCCCCGGAGCTGGAGGCTCGGACCGGGATCGAAACCCGCGCCACCATCCTTGGTCACATCCAGCGCGGCGGCGTGCCGTCGGCCTTTGACCGGGTCCTCGCAACTCGTCTGGGCATGGCTGCCATCGACTCGCTGGCGGAGGGATTGTGGGGGACCATGGTGGCGCTCAAGGGAACCGGCATCGAACACGTGGGCTTCGATGCGGCTCTGGGGCAGCTGAAGGTTGTTCCGCAGGAGCGTTACGACGAAGCCGCGGTCTTGTTTGGCTGAGTCTCGTACGCGGTGATCTGGCCGATGCGTCGCACGTGGCGCTCGGCATTGCGGAAGGGCTCGGCCAGGAATGCTTCGATCAGTTCAGTGGCCTCCTCGGCGGTGTGCTGCCGACCCCCTAAGGCCACCACGTTCGCATCGTTGTGTTCGCGTGCCAGTTTTGCCGTTTCGAGGTTCCAGGCCAGGGCCGCGCGTACGCCTGTGACCTTGTTCGCAGAGATCTGCTCGCCGTTGCCCGAGCCGCCCAACACTATCCCGAGGGCGTCCACGCCCGCGGCTTGGTCGGCCACGACGGCGGACGCGGCAGTGATGCAGAATGCCGGATAGTCGTCTTCGGCGTCGTAGGCCGTGGGGCCGTGGTCCACCATCTCGTAGCCTTTGGCTGCCAGTGCTGTGATGAGGTGGGAACTGAGCTCCATGCCGGCATGGTCGGTTGCGATGTGAACGCGCATGAGTGGTCCTTCAGACTTGTAGGGGTTATTACGTGTGGCTGGGGTGGAGAGTTGTTGCTGTGAAGGCAAGCTGACCTGCGTCGCGCAGTGACGCAATGGCGTCCGCAGGCGAGGACTTGCCGTAGACGGCCGACCCGGCGACGAAGACGTTGGCACCCGCCTCCGCGGCCCGCGTGATGGTTTCTTCGGTGATGCCGCCGTCGACCTGAATGGCCACGTCGACCCCTGAACCCTCGACAGCCTCCCGGGCACGGCGGATCTTGGGCAGCACAACATCCAGGAACGACTGCCCGCCAAAACCGGGCTCCACCGTCATGATCAGTAACATGTCCAGCTCCGTGAGCATGTGCAGGTACGGTTCCACGCTCGTGGCCGGGCGCAGCGCCATGCCCGCCTTGGTCCCCCTGGCCCGCAGCTCGCGGGCCAGCTTGATGGGTGCGCTCGACGCCTCCACATGGAAGGTCACCGAGTCCACCCCGGCATCGGCATAGGACGGCGCCCAGCGGTCGACATCGGAAATCATCAGGTGGACGTCCAACGGCACTGGGCTGACCTTTTGCAGCCGTTCCACCACCGGCAATCCAATGGTGAGGTTCGGCACGAAGTGGTTATCCATGACGTCGACGTGGACGGCATCGGCATTGCTGATGCGGGCCAATTCGGCTTGGAGGTTGACGAAGTCGGCTGAAAGGATGCTGGGGTTGATGCAGCACTTCAAGGGTGAAATGGGCATGGTGTCTGCCTTTCGGTAGCGGTCAGAGCTTGTAGATCAGGGCCCGGGATTACGCCCGCTGCTCGTTTGATCTCGGCGACCGGGGAGTGGAGACCCGCGGGTCTCCACTCCGCCGAGACGGATGGCGGATTCGAATCCGGCATCGGGACAACACAGAGTGTGGTCCTTCGTGAAAATCCTGGTGTCACTCCGGTTTACTACAAGCGCCGCGATGTGCTGTTCGATAGCCTGCTGCGCAGCACCGGTAGCGTCGTAGCTGAGAGTGATCAGAGAGTTAAGATGCCTTCCCGGGCGGTGGCGAGGGCGCTTTCCACGTCGGCCAGGAGTTCCTTCCAGCTGGCTACGAACTTGTCCAGTCCTTCGGATTCCAGGAGGGCGACGACCTCGGTGTAGGAGATGCCGAGGCCTTCGAGGGCATTGAGCACGCCGTCTGCTTCCTCGTAGGTGCCGGTGATGGTGTCACCGGTGACTACGCCGTGGTCGAAGGTCGCGTCGAGTGTCTTTTCCGGCATGGTGTTCACGACGCCGGTAGCAGCCAGACCGGTGACGTACAGGGTGTCGGGGTAGGCGGGGTCTTTGACGCCGGTGGAGGCCCACAGAGGACGCTGAGGCAGTGCGCCGGTTTCGGCTAGGACTGCCCATCGCTCGGTGGAGAACAGCTCTTCGTAGACCTGGTAGGCGAGGCGGGCATTGGCAACACCTGCCTTGCCCTTGAGCGCCTTGGCCTGGACGGTGCCGATGGCGTCGAGGCGCTTGTCAATCTCGGTGTCCACTCGGGAGACGAAGAACGATGCCACCGAGTGGACCTTGGAGAGGTCATGGCCGTTTTCCATGGCCAGTTTCAGACCAGACTGAAAGGCGTTGATAACTGCGCGGTATCGCTCCAGCGAAAAGATCAGGGTGACGTTGACGCTGATGCCTTCGGCCAGGGTCGCCGTGATGGCCGGTAGGCCTTCGATCGTTGCCGGGATCTTGATGAGGACGTTATCCTTACCGACTTTCTTGTAAAGCTGCTTGGCCTCGGCGATCGTCCCTTCGGTATTCCAGGCGAGGCGGGGGTCGACCTCGATCGAGACACGGCCGTCGACGCCCTTGGTGGCGGCGGCAACCGGGGCGAAGAGGTCGCAAGCGTCGGCGACGTCGGTGGTGGTGATCTCGAAGATTGTCTCATCGAGGCTGCTGCCCCTCGCCGCAAGTTCGGCGATCTTGGCGTCATAGTCCGTGCCAGACGTGATCGCGGCCTGGAAAATGGACGGGTTGGTGGTGACGCCGACGACGTTTTTTTTGTCGATGAGTTTCTGCAGGCTACCGCTGGAGAGCCGTTCGCGGGAGAGATCGTCCAACCAGATGGACACGCCGGCGTCGGAAAGCTGTGCGGTGGGAGTTGACTGTGTCATGACTTGAGCTTCTTTCTTCGAAAACAGTGGTTAGTTGCGTGCAGCGGCGCGGGAAACCTTGGCTGCGGCGACGACTGCCGGCACCGTGATACCGAACTCCTGGAACAGGCGTTGGTAGTCTGCCGAGGCACCGAAGTGTTCAAGGCTGATGGAACGGCCGGCGTCGCCGACGAATTCCTTCCAGCCCAAAGCAAGACCCGCCTCAACGGATACGCGGGCCGTGACGGCGGCTGGCAGCACGGACTCGCGGTAGGCGGCGTCCTGCTTGTTGAACCACTCGACGCACGGCATGGAGACCACGCGGGCGGCGATGCCCTCGGCGGCCAGTGCTTTGCGGGCTTCAACGGCGAGCTGGACCTCCGAACCGGTCGCGATCAGGATGACCTGAGCGGTGGTCACGGAGCCGACAGCAACGGCTTCAGCCAGCACGTATCCCCCCCTGGCCACTCCGTCGGCTGAGCCAAATTCAGTGGAGGTCGCTACGCCCGTGCCCCGGGCGTAGGTGGGAATGTTCTGACGGGTGAGCACAATACCGGCAGGGTTGTCCGTGGTTTCCAGGATCTTCTTCCAGGAGGCGGTAACCTCGTTCGCATCGCCGGGGCGAACTACGTCGAGTCCCGGGATGGCGCGCAGAGTAGCGAGCTGCTCCACAGGCTGGTGGGTGGGGCCGTCCTCGCCGAGGCCGATCGAGTCGTGTGACCACACGTAAATAGATGGGACCCCCATCAGCGCGCTCAGGCGTATGGCAGGGCGCTGGTAGTCGCTGAAAATCAAGAAGGTGCCCGAGAAGGCCCGGGTGGGACCGCCCAGGTGAATGCCGTTGACGATGGAGGCGGCTGCGTGTTCGCGAATTCCATAGTGCAGTACCCGGCCGTAGGGGCTGCCGGACCACGTGTCGGTCTGCTTGGAAACCGGCACGAAAGACCCATATCCCTCGATGGTCGTGTTGTTAGAGCCGGCAAGGTCGCATGAGCCGCCCCAGAGTTCGGGAAGCACGCTGCCGATGCTGTTGAGGACTTTACCGGACGCTGCGCGGGTGGAGATGTCTTTGCCGGGTTCAAAGGTGGGAAGATTCGCTTCCCAGCCGGCCGGAAGTTCCTTTTTTTCGATGCGCTCAAGCAGGGCAGCGTTTTTCGGGTTGGCCGACTTCCATGCGTTGAAATTGGTGGTCCATTCCGCACGGGCTTCCGCTCCACGGTCGATGACTCTGCGGGTGTGGGCGAGGATTGCCGGGTCGACGTCGAAGCTTTTGTCCACGTCGAATCCGAGTTCAGCTTTCAGCGCCGCCACTTCGGTGGCACCCAGAGCGGACCCGTGGATGGCACCCGTGTTCTGCTTCTTAGGCGAGGGGTAGCCGATGATCGTGCGCAGGGAGATGATGGACGGTTTGGAGGTCTCGGCTTTCGCAGCTAGCAGGGCTGAGTGGAGGCCTTCTACGTCTTCAACGTACGTGCCCGTCTCGGTCCAGTCCACGCGCTGGGTGTGCCAGCCATAGGACTCGTAGCGTTTGAGAACGTCTTCAGTGAAGGCGATGTCGGTGTCGTCCTCGATGGAGATGTGGTTCTCGTCATAGACGACCACGAGGTTGCCCAGTTCCTGATGCCCGGCCAGGGAGGATGCCTCGGCCGTGACGCCTTCCTGCATATCGCCGTCGGAAGCAATAACCCAGATGGTGTGGTCAAACGGGCTGGTGCCGGGGGCGGCGTCGGGGTCCATGAGCCCGCGCATCCGGCGCTGAGAGTAGGCGAAGCCCACTGACGAGGCCAGGCCCTGGCCGAGGGGGCCGGTGGTGATTTCCACACCCTTGGTGTGCTTATACTCCGGGTGTCCGGGCGTCAGCGAGCCCCAGGTGCGCAAGGCTTCCAGGTCGCCGAGCTCCAGCCCGCAGCCCGACAGGAACAACTGGATGTACAGGGTCAGTGAGCTGTGCCCAGGGGACAGGATGAAACGGTCGCGACCCATCCAGTCGGGGTCCGTCGGGTCATGTCGCATGAGCTTCTGGAAAAGAAGGTAGGCGGCCGGGGCAAGGCTCATGGCGGTGCCAGGGTGGCCGTTGCCGACCTTCTCTACGGCGTCCGCGGCCAAAACCCGAATCGTGTCCACGGCGCGCCGGTCCTCGGACGTCCAAGTCAGTATTTCTGACTCTGTTGTGCTGGAAAAGGTAGCTGTCGGATTCACGATTAATCCCCTTTGATTCGATGATCGGCCTGTAGCGGTCGAACGGATGCTTCTGCTTGATATCCACGATCTCTAAACAAATGGGCAGGGGTAACACTGTTTTCTGACGGTTCTGACTACACTTTGGGATAGGCTGGAATTTTTTCAACCCGGTAGTGTGTGCACATGAGCGCACCCATCGACCAGAGCGTCAAAGCAATCCACGTGCCTCTATCGGACCTGCCGTGGCCACTTTTGCGGGCCGTGGCGGAACTGGCCGACGCCCCCTTGACCCAGATAGCAAAAGGGCTGCGTAATGCCATACTTCCCTACCTGGGAAGCAGCGCGCTGATCATCTTCACTGAAGACTGCACGGGGCGGCCGCAGAAGAAGGCCGGCGATGAAGACATCATCTCCAGGGTCTCCATCGTCGAGCTTGGCGCGCTTCGCGCTGCCCTTTCCGACGAGACTCCCTGGTTTGGAGAAGCCGAGCTCGCCGGGCGACACCGCCCTATACTCGCCCTGAAACACGCCTCCAGCAATGCCCTCCTCGTGCTAACGGACCCTCAGCCGACCGATCCACAGCACGCCGCCGAGCTGGATTTGGTGATGTATCTGTGGCGCATTGCTGCACGGCGGATCCGTGAGAAAGTGGACGATGCGCCGCCGTCGTACCTGCTGGAATCCCGGGCGGCCTCGGCTGAACGTATTCGCGTGACGGCGGAACTCACGGATCTGCACTCCACGACTCTGGAGATCCTCCTGGCAGCGCTGCGCTCGGACGATGCATCAGCCCACTCAGCCGTCATTGACCTTACCGCCAAAGCTCTGGTCGAGCTCCGCACCCTCAGCGACCGCACGAATGACCTGGTGAAAGAACCCGTCGCCACAGCCTTCGAGCGCCTTCGGGAGGACCTGCGACCGCTCACACGCTTCAGCGGTCTTGAGGTCGAGTTCATCGAGCCACCGCTCAATGGAAGGGACTTGCCCGGTGAAGTTGCCCACGCGGCGCGCGCCATCGTTCGCGGACTCCTTCTGGCCATGATGGAACAGCCCGACGTCAGCAGGGTCCGGACGCAGTGGGACTGCGATGGGGAGAACTTGCTCATCAATGTACGAGACAACGGCCGCGGTACGCTCGCCGCCGATGCACCAAGCATCATTCGCCTGGACCGCCGGGTGCAGGCGCTCACCGGAAACCTGCAGATCGACATCATGTCGGGCTGGGGTACAGACGTCTTCGTGACGCTCCCCCTGGACCCCCCCGCCCGCCTGGCCCGGGATGTCACGGCTTGGAACCTTGCTCCCCGGGAGCTCGAAGTACTCCAACACCTTGTGGCTGGAGAACGCAACCGCACCATCGCTTCGACACTGGCCATCAGCGAGAATACGGTCAAGTTCCATGTGCGGAACCTATTCAGGAAGCTCGACGTCGGCTCCCGCACCGAGGCCATCGCCCTGGCACATAGCACCGGACTCCGGTGACGGTACACCGAGCCCGGAAGGGCCGTCTACCAATGTTCAGGAGAGTGTCTGCTCCCAAGTCTCCCCAAAAGGAACTGTGTCGCTGAGTTCAAGGGTGTAACGGCCTGCATTGTGACGGGTGGCCAGGATGCCGGCACACCGTTGGGCCATCGCTGCTTGCCGGAGCTCGGCCTCTGCATCGTTGAGGACTTCGTGAAGTCGACCAGGCTCGGTGACAAGCACTTCCAAACGCTCGGTGGCGTGGCTGCGCATAGTAGAGAACTTCTTTCCTAGGAATCCATGTGGGGTGACTGGGAGCGCCAGGGGTCAAAAAAATCCCGGGAATGCGGGCCAGGAATTACAGGTGCAGCACCCCCGGGGTGGCATCTCGCGGCTTTGTGAGACGCCACCGCCAATGGACGGGCTAGCGGATGGCGTCGCGGAGATTCTTCGCTGCCAGGGCGGGGTCGGCCGCGCCGTAGATGGCGCCGCCGGCTACGGCGACATCGGCGCCGGCGCGCTGGACTGCCTCGATCGTGGAGAGGTTCACGCCGCCCGCCACGGAGAACGGAACGCGGGACTCTTCTCCGGAGCGGAGCAGCCCGCTCAGGTCATAACCGGGCTTGGCCTGCTCGTCCAGGCCTGCGTGCATTTCGACGAACTTTGCACCCAGCGCGCGGACTTCCTTGGCGCGGGTGACCTTGTCTACCACGCCGATAAGGTCAACGACAATGCCCTTGTTGTGGGCCTTAGCTGCCTTGACGGCGCCGGCAATGGTCGAGTCGTCGGCGGCACCGAGGATGGTGACTAGATCGGCGCCGGCCTTGAAGGCGATGTCGGCCTCAAGTTCTCCGGCGTCCATGGTCTTCATGTCAGCGAAGACGATCTTGTCCGGGTGCGCCGTCTTGACGGCGGTAACTGCGGAGAGACCAGCGGCCTTGATCAGGGGGGTGCCCAGCTCAATGATGTCGACGTATTCGGCGACCTGACCGGCTAGTTCGAGGGCATCTTCGACCGTGAGGAGGTCCATAGCTACTTGGAGTTTCATGATGTTGCTTCTTTCTGTAGGGAAACGCGGTGAATGTGGAAAGTGGACGCCTCGGTTATTCGAGGTTGGCGTGCCTGAGCCAGAGTTGTTCGGCCGGGTCATCGGTGTTGTCCCACAACGACTGGAAGAGGGCCTCGGTGGTGAGGAAAAGTACCTGTTCGAACAGGGACCCGGCATACTGGCGTGAAACGCTGGAGCCGTGGTCGGTCTTCTGGGCGGCGGGAATGATCACCACCGCGTCGGCGAGTCCAGCGAGCGGCGAATCAGGGTTGGTGGTGAACGCGGCAATGCGCGCTCCGACCTTCGCCGCTGTTTCCGCTGACTTGACCACTCCCGAGGTCGTTCCCGATCCGGAGGCCACCAAGAGCAGGTCGCCGGAACTGATGGCGGGAGTGGTGGTGTCACCGGCGACGTGGACGGTCAGGCCCAGGTGCATCAGCCTCATGGCAGCCATACGCAAGACAAGACCGCTCCGGCCCGCTCCGGCGATGAACACCCGGCCTGTCTGGCCAAGATGGGCCGCCAGGGCGGCGACCTCTTGTTCGTCAATTTTGGCCGCAGTGTCCGCGATCTCGTCCCTAACGAGGGACAGATTACGGGCAATGTCACCTGCGGTACTGTGCACGGTACGCATCGCATGTACTGTCGGATTCACGATTTGTCCCCCTTCGATTCAGTCATCGGCCTGTAGCGGCCGAACGGATGTTTTCCTCTTGATATTCATCCTCTCGAAGCAAACGGGCAGGGGTAACACTGTTTTCTGACGGTTATGACTACACTTTCGGATGGGGCGGCAGTAACACCGACAACGACTGGCTGCTCCGGGGCGTGTAAACCGGTGATTGACTGTGGTCTGGCGTTATCGGCCGTCGCCGCCACTGCTGGTGGGTCGAGGCTCAGGGGACGAGGGTAAACCGGCCAGGCGGAGCACCGCCTGCAGTCCGGCCGGGGTCCCGGGCCAGTGTCGCTTGATCGCAGCACTCCCCGCTTGGCGGGTAGCAAAGCGCAGCGCGATCGCGACGACGATCGCGTCATCGGCATAACCAAGAATCGGGATGAAGTCGGGGATGAGATCGATCGGGGAAACCAGGTACACCAGCAGCACGACCAGCCATACCCGGACACCTAGAGGCACCGTCCGGTCGACCGCGAGGCGCTTGAGCAGCCACGCCACATCCGGGGCGAGGCGCAACAGGTGTCGCAAGGACGCCTTGCCCGGGTGTTTGCGTTGCTCTTGCCAGAGCACGAGCACGAGGATTAACCAGATCACGACGAGGCCCAGAAGGATGCTGAGGAGGATCTGCCACCATTCAGTCATGGCTACTCCGGGCCCGGTCGGAAGATGTGAATGGCTTCCCGAACGGCGTAGTAAACGATGACGAAACCGGCCACCGGATCCGCCCACCACCACCCCAACACCAGGATCAAGACGATGTCCGTGAGCACAGCGACGGCCACGAGCCCATCGACGAATGTCACGCGAGCCTCCGTTGCCAGCACCGGGTTCCCCAGCGCCCGACCGGTTCGACCTTTCAAACCCGCGAGGGTGAACATCACGATCGCTGTCACGGCCGTCCAGGCGATCCCGCCAACACCGGGCGAGGCGTGGTGCCCCGTGATCAACGCCACCATCGACTGGACCAGCAGGTAAGCCGCCAGCAGAACGAAGGCGATACCGATCAGTTGCAAGGCCCGCTGCTGCCGAGCCTCACCCGTCTCGGACAGCTCCCATAACACGACTGTCGACGCGCCGATCTCGATGAAGCTGTCCAATCCGAATCCTGCCAGAGCGACCGACGACGTAGAGAAGGCAAGTACAGCAAGCACGACCACCCCGACGACCTTCCAACCCAGCGTGAACCAATCCAGGCGTCTACCCCGACGAAGGAGCTCCCCTGCCATCCCCGGCGTACGGCTCAGAACATCGGGTGAAGTCATAAACCAATTCTCGCGGCTACGCCCTTTAGCCAGCGGTTGGTGGCGATACCCACCGATACATCGTGGAGATGGAGATGGAGATGGAGATGGAGATGGAGATGCCGAGGTCTTTCGCGATGTCGGCGGGTGGGTTCCAGGCCGCCAACAATGACGTTCACCCAACACGGGAAGAGCAGATTCAACGCTTACCGTGTTATTTATTCCGTTTCGTGAGGTGATCCCACGTCGATCGGCAACCAGCCGTGGCGCGTCCGCACGCCGAAGATGAGGTTCAGCGCGAGAACGCACGCCGCCACGGGCACTAGGAGAAGGGCGGTCTGGTTGTAGAGCTCGACTGGCACTTCCCCGGTCGTCTTCCCATTGTTCTCGCCCGGGGCGAAGGTCGCCGGCACCAGCGGACGGATCATGAGGTTTCCGAATGAGGCCATCACCGAGTGACCATTGACCCTTGGTTGTCATGTTTTTCGCATATCTGGGAAGAACCCTTCTGGTGGGGCAATGTAGGGCAATGGGTCGCCGTGGTTGTTGCGGTCTGTTGATTTGTTGAAGGGTCCTTCTGGGTCGAGGAGGATGGGCATGTGGTGGTCGGCGTGATCGCGCCACCAGGTGCTCATGCCTGTTGCACCGTCTTGGCGTAGGTGTTCCCAGGAGCGCCATAGCGACTCGAGCCGGCTGACGGCCTCTGGGTAGGCCCACCAGTTGGCGGCCCACCGGTATCGGCCGTCGTTCTGCGGTCCTACTTTCCGCTTGTACAGGTGGATGAGCCGGTCACGTACGAATTCATCAACTGAGGCGTGGAAGAGCTCAGGCTGGACCTTTTCTGCTTCTGTTTTTTCTTCATCGTCGCGGTACTCATCGAGGTCGCTCACAGTTCATCCTTCCGGTCCGACGCAGCATCCAACCCCGCACCCAGCGCAGGCACCATCGCAGTGGTGCTCGACGCAGCCGCGGTGGTCGACACCACCGGCCGGTTGGCGGGGTCGTGTACCGCGATCGATGCCTTTACGGCATCCGCGTGCTGTCCGCGCATCCAGGGCACCGTTTCAATCAGCGTCGCGGGGGCACCCGAGGCGAACACCACGGCGCGGCCGCGGGGCAAAGCCCCGAGATCCGCCACGTCCAGGGTGCGTTCCCGCTGCACTTGGTGGGAGGCTGACCGGTTGCCGCGGCCGACGTTGGTCGAGGTCGTGTGTTTGTCGTAGTCGCCGATCATTTGGGAGAGTTCGTTCAAGAATTCCGGTTCCTTCACGCCGCCGCCGTAGACGGCGATGTTGGCGGCTGACCAGAGCTTGCGCATCCCGTCTCTGCCCCATACTTCCACGCCCTGGGACCAGGACTGCAGAATGGTCATCAAGACGATTCCGCGCGATCCGTAGTGGGAGTATAGGTCGGGGAGGCCGTGCCACCTGCACACGTTGGCGGCTTCGTCGAGTACGCCGAGCAGCGGAGTCGCCAGGCGTCCGCCGGTTTGTGTCGTGGCCAGCTCTTCGGCGGCTTCGACGGTCGCCGCGGTGAGCGCGGTGACTAACGGACCCGCGGTGCCCTTGCCTTCCTTGGAAAGGCTGTAGAGGGTGTCGTGGCTGCGGACGAACGCGTGTGGGTCGAATTGCGGCCGGGAATCCCCGGCCAGGTTGCCGCCCAGGGGGGTGACCCATTGGGCGATCGAGCGTACTTTCAAGCACGAGGCCATTTGTGCGGCTGTCCCGTAGACGCTGTCGCGGCGTCGGCTTTCACCGTTGACTTGCCCAGCGACGGCGTCGGCCATTTGGTCGTAGCCGTGTGCGCGAAGAATGTCGACGGGTGTTTCTTCGCCGGGCATGGTCGTCCAGGTGAATACCTTTGTGATGGGTAGGCCGGCGAGGGCTGCGGCGAGGAGGAAGCCGGCCAGGAGGTCTTGGCCGGCGTTGTCGAAATACGGGTCGGCGCGTGCGTCGCCGGCCCGGGAGCCGGAGGCGAAGTGTTCGGCTAGTTTCGCGGCCTTGACGTCGTCGGTGACGTAGCTGAGTGGGTTCCACCACCAGGTTGGTTCTTCGAGCGCGATGCGTTGCGGGTCGAACGCCCACGTGCGGCCGCCTGCGGCTTCGCGTACGTCTCGCGTGGCGTCGAGCACGTCACGTTTGTTCGACGTCGTGAGGACTGCGCCTGGAGCGGACAGGATCGCGGGAATCGCCCGGCTCGTCGATTTGCCGGTGCGGGGGCCCCAGATGTCTACGTGCATATCTTCGGGAGATCCGTAGAGCTTGTGCCTTCCGGCAACGGTGATGCCGATGGGGACGCCGAGCCAGTCGGTGACGCCGAGACGATGCGCGGTGGCCTTCGCTCCTGTGGCCGACAGCGCGCGAAGATCGCGCCCCTTGCCCATGTACGTTGCAGCTCCGTCGACGTTGCTTCGGCGCCGCCGGGCACGGGACACCGACACGGCGACGAGAATGCCCAGAACGAGGACCGCGACGAGTGTGGCCGCGAGGATCCACGTCGCGGAGGCCGGCCAGGTTATGGAGCCTCCCAGCACGCCGAAAAACAGTCCGAACGGGTCACCGGTCAGGTCGGAGTTGACCCCGTCCAGCTGTGAGCCCCACGTCACGGCCACCCACACCGTGCCCAGGGTTACGGCCACGAGCGTGAGGGACACGATCAGCATGATCGTCTGCCCGTCGAGGCCGTTCTGGTTTCGCCTGTTCGATGCGCTCATGCTGCACTGTCCTCTTCGGCCTTTGCGCCGTCAGCTTCGCCGTCGACGTCATGCCGGGCGTCGTCGGCGTTGCCCCGTCCGCTGATGGGGTTGGACTCGTTGGGTTCGGGGAATGAGGATGCGGGGTGCCAGAGTTTGTTGGTGTCGTTGATGGCGCGTTCTGATTCGATCAGTTCGACCTTGACGGGGATGCCGGGGTGGCCGCCGACTTTGATGAGGAACTTGCCGCGGCCGGGAGGGTCGGATTCGCGTCCCAGCCCGGTGTCCCAGGTGCCGGGGTCTTGCCAGGACGTGAGGAGTTCCTGTTCGGCGCGGGAGAGTGGGACGGCGCTGGTGAGCATGGGCATTTCCGCGCCCGGTAGGCCGCCGGCG
>NZ_PJJK01000072.1:0-23139 GCF_002929785.1 Cryobacterium sp. Y62
GCGCCAGTGCTTGGGCCAGGTTTCGGGTAGGTAGAGTGTGACGCGGCGGTCCGAGGTGGAGATCCGGGCGACGCCCCTATCAGCATGACTCCGGTTAAGTGGAGAGCCCAGTTCGTCGTTATTACTTCGTCGCTGTGGGGGTGGCAGGTCTCGGCCGTTTGGATACCAGGAAGGCAATGCAGCCGGCAATCGTGAGCATGAATGCGCTTAGGAGCCAAATGGCCTGGTCTCCCCAGATAGCGTATCCAGCACCCGCGAGTAATGGTCCTGCGGCGCAGCCAATATAAGTACCGGTCTGCACGATGCCGGTTGCCGCGGGCGTGGCCGGTCCGGCTATGCGGGCGACCGAAAAGTGCACGAGCCCGGGCCAGCCCCATCCGATGCCAAAGGCCAGGATCAAACCCAGGGCATAGGTCCATTGATTGTTTGGCACCATGAGGAATATTCCGGCTCCGCCCAGTAGCTGCATCACTGCGATCATCTTCAACGCATCTCGTCCGTCACGGCCCGCCGCAGCCCCAACGCCAATGCGCATGAACGCACCGACGGCGCTGGCCGCACTAAGCAAGAAGCCGGCGGCACCCGCTTCGAATCCCCGGTCAACTGCTGAAATGACCCCGAATGAGGCCACGATGGTCGCGCCGGCCGCGCCCAGCGCTGTGATGCAGGCTAGGGACATGAAGAACCTGCTCAGCTCCGGGCCCAGGGGCACCTTCGTAGCTACGCGTTTGGTTCCTGACGGCAGCCGTCGCGGGCCGAATGCCAGGAAGGCGAAGATCAGCAGTAGGGCCGTTACTGCGCCCGACGCGAGAGCCCAGCGCCAGCCCAGGGTCAGGGCGATGAGAGGAATCGAGAGGCCGGATGCCAGTGTGGCCAGTGGTACTGCCGACTGCTTGAGTCCAAACGCCAGTGAGTGGTTTTTCACAGAAACTCGCAGGGCCAACAAATGGTTCGTCGCTGGATGGGAGGTCCCCGTGGCTACGCCACCTACCACCGTCCAGACGACCAGCCACTGCCATGACGGTACGAACAGCGCACTGCACAGCAGGCTGCTGACCGCGATTACAAGCGTCAACAACACCACCTTTCGGGCGCCAATCCTTGCCGTGAGTTTTCCGGCTACCACGGAGACGAGTGCCGCAGCCACCCAATAGCTGGCCACGATCACCCCCAGCCCGTATCGAGGAACCGTGATGTCATCGGCTATTTCCGTGAACAATGCTGCAACCAGGAAGACAGGCAGTGCGGCGGCAATAGTGACACCCACCGCCAGAAGGATTGTGGCCCTGCCAGTGTCCCGCGCGATCATGAAAGAGTTGAGCCGGGACGAACCTTAGCGGCAGTAAGGCAGGTCTGCATCATGCTTGCAACAGTAGTGCGCCCCACCAGCCTGCTGCGTCACCGATGCTCCTCCACTGAGTGAACGAGGTCTGGAACCTCCTGATTGGGGGAGGAGTGAATGTGAATGACGCACCTGGCCGATACGCTTTGGATCATTCACTCAACCCGCGGGACGGTAGCATCCCGACACTCGAAGGAAGACCCGATGAAGCGCTCCACAATCGCAGTTACCGCAGCAGCAGCCCTGATGTTCTTGGCTCTAAGCGGCTGCTCCGCCACGACCGCCGGCGAAGCCCCGGTGAAAGGGACACCGGCGGTCCCGAAGATCGACCCGGGACCCATCGAACTCACCGCCGAGAAGGCTGGCGAGCGTTACCTCAGCATCGTGTGCCCGAACAACGTTGCGAATGAAGCGATCGTCGCGGCGTACGCCGTCGGTGAAGCTGACTATTTCAGCGGCGGCTCTCCTGATCCCGCCGCGGTGAAAGCTGCGGCCGCGACACTTGCGGAGCTCAACCGGGCAGCAGTCGAACACTTCGACGATGAATACTTCATCTGGCCCGCCGAGGTCGCCGACCAGATCCCCCACATCCGCACCACCTACATGGGACAGCTCACCATGAACCAGGCGGTCGCGAATGCCGAGACGTACGAGTCCGCGTACACCACCCCGCTTCTCGACCTGACGCCAGAGGCGGAAACTGCCGGGCAGGAGATCCGATACCAGCTGGACATCCCTTCCGACACAAAAGCCAGCTGTGTCGGGCACGAGAACGGGCTCACCGAGCTAACTGATGAGCGGACCGAACGCGAAGCAGCACTGGCTAAGCAGGACTAAGGCAGGAAACCTCTGCGGCCAAGCTTGTAGTCATTGGAAGACGAACTGGCGGCCGCCGGAGCCGGAGAGCGGGCGCTTTCCGGGACGTGATCGAATGCAGTATTAAGCTACAGGTCAGTGCGTCCCGCGTTTGTTGGTTCTCGTTCTCTAAATGCAGGCTTGAGCGTTTCACTGGTTCTCTGAAAGTGGGTGCTTCCGCAAGAGGTGGGCGATCATCTCCGGGGTCGCAGCCAGGATCTTGATTCTGAGCCCAAAAGTCCCGAGTCTGCCTTTTCTGCCACCCGACAGCGAGATTGCGTGTAGTGGGGTCCGGGCGAGGATTAGCCGCGAAATCCCGAGGGCCATTCCCTTGTTTACGTAGCCGACGACGTCGTCGGTGTCTATTGCAGAGATGGCCACGGCGTTCTTGTCATGGGTGTTCTCGGGTTCACGGACCAGGGCGACTCGCGCGCCCGGTTGGAAGTTTCCGGCCTTGGCCGCGGCCTCGTGGTAGTTGACGCCTCGAACGTTTACCGTCCAGATGCCAAGTCGCCGAAGATTTTTGTTGCCGACGGAAATGAATTGACCGGTTGTCGGTTCGGTTAGCCACAATTCCGCGTTACGCATTTGGAGGAAGAGTGTCGGCATCCCGTTCTCGTCGAGAACGAGTAGCTCGTCCCAGCGGTCGCTGGGGAGATAGTCCGATGCAAATGATTCGCGGCCCGGTTTTGTGGGCTGCGGTGGTAGATGGGCCAGGTTTGCTTTGACGTAGCTGTCCCCAGGAGAGACCAGCGGGTGCGCTGGATGCTTTGTGGCTGGCAGTTGCCTGACCGATTGCGCGGCGGTCGTGACGGGCGGCGGCGGCGGTTTCGTCAGGAATCGATAGAGGAGCCATAAGGCAGCTACAACAACGACTGGGAAAATCAGAAGTTCCAACGTCTACCCTCGGTTCGTCAACGCACTATCAGGGTAGGGGGTATTTGGTTCGGTCGTTCGGGGGTCCCTGTTTCAGCAGGGAGCGATCATCTTGACTTGTTGTTACCGATAAGCCTGATGCGGGACTGTCGGTGTGAACGTCTATCCCTCCTTTATGTCCATCACGTAACGTGAATCGTGTATGGTCTGCGAGACGTAGAATACGTTACTGGATAAGTGACAAGATTTGATTCTTTCGGAGAATTGGCTGTGGTGTCACGTAATCGAACGTATAGATGACACGTGTCCAGCATGGGTTGAGCGCCCGTTAGCCGAACCCCATGCGCGACGACAACGGTCGCCCCCTTGCCTGGCGTACCTTTGCTGCGGAGCAGTCTGAGGTGGACGCAATGTCGAAGTGGGCCGACCTTCTCGACGACAAGCCGGACGTAGATGTCAGAGTCGGGACCATCGAACCCGCCGTGGCAGCAACGCTCGCCCGCCTTCTCCGCGACCACACCGCCACACCCACCGAGTGTTTCTTCCTTGTCTGGGAAGGATACGCCGACATGCGCGCGGACCTGCGAAAGGCAACAAGCATCATGCTCATGCCCGAGCGTCGCATGCATGTTCTTGCCGGCGACCTCGCCGACGGCGCGGAACCCTTCGAGGAGACGGCCGGCGGAAGAAGTGCCCAGTGGTGGATACCCGCGGATGGTGTCTGGGCCGTCGGAAACGACCTCTACGGTGCGAGCGTTTATGTCTCAGGCACCGAAGAGCTGATCAGTGCTATTCTCGCCGCCGACGACCTCGAGGCATACCGTGCCTCGGCATCGATGCAGATCGTCGCCGAGGAGTGGGCCTCCTAAGTCTCCTGCGATCCCCTGGCTCTAGGTAGGTTCCCGATAGGGAACCGTCAACGGGACGGTGCTGCAGCGGAGCCTCTCTGCGACTCGTGGGATCACAAAAGAGTATCGATGGGGGTGCTCAGGCTCGAGTAATGATTGGCTGTAGGCATGATTCACCGCCGGAGAACCGTTGTCGCCACAATGTGGCTAGGCACACTCGCCTGCTTGGGCATCTCCGTCTTCCTAGCGCCGATTGTCAGCGGAGGCTGGTGTGCAGACGCACCCGCTAGCGGCACGTCGATCTGCGGCTCGTATCAAAGGTCACTCGTTGGGATCGACACGAACCTATGGATATGGCTTGGTGCGATTGCGATAGTTGCGGTGATCACGCTGGTGACGGCACGCAGGGCAAATCGCTCGCGTCCGGGTGGGTCCTCTGCAAGTTAGAACGGCACCAAACAATCGCCGTAAGCCGAACTACGGGACAGTGAGGCTGTGCAGTGCGACAGGGTTGGCAGTGTTCGCGTAACTCTGGCCGATTAGTGGGTTGAA
This sequence comes from Cryobacterium sp. Y62, assembly GCF_002929785.1. NCBI lineage: Bacteria > Bacillati > Actinomycetota > Actinomycetes > Micrococcales > Microbacteriaceae > Cryobacterium > Cryobacterium sp. Y62. The sequence goes on from NZ_PJJK01000072.1 coordinate 4,474, forward strand.
ACCAGCGCCTGGCCGACGATGCGGGTCCGTTGGTACACACCGGGTTTGGATTCGGAATGGTTGAGGCTCCGGATCGAGCCTGGGAGAACTCTGCGGCGGGTTCGGAATTTCCCGGCAGCCCTTACCGTCACGTGTCTCCAACGGCGAGTCCGCGGCTGACAGCACGCGCGTCCTGAATCGATCCGGAGCCCCTGAGGCCACAGGAAAAATATTCACCGCGTCAATGTCTAGCGCTCACGTAGTTACTGTGTAAATATTTACCCAGTAATCACTGGAGGTTGACATGTCCATCCGCCTAAGTCTTCTCGCGATCCTCGACCAGGGACCCTGCTACGCCTATCAGCTGCGCGTCGAATTCGACCGACGCACCGGCTCGACGTGGCCGGTCAATGTCGGCCAGATCTACACCACTATCGAACGTCTCGAGCGCGACGGCTTCATCGAGCGGACGGGCGCCGAGGACCACGAGCAGGTGCATTACCGGATCACTCCAGAGGGACATGTGGAGGTTCAGCACTGGCTCGGCTCGCCCGTTGTGCGATCCGGCGCGGCCCGCGACGAGCTTGCTATCAAATTGGCGATCGCCGTCACGCTGCCAGGTGTCGATATAGCCGCGATTATCCAGACGCAGCGCGCGTCGACTCTGCGCACGTTGCAGGACCTCACCCGAACCAAGCGAACTACGGACAACCCGGAATCGTCGGAGGACATGGCGTGGCTTCTTGTCGTTGACTCCTTGATTTTCGCGGCCGAGGCGGAAATTCGGTGGCTCGATCACTCGGAGGCTCGTCTGGAGCGGGCCGCAGCGCAGGGCGTCGCGAAGCCGGTGCCGTTGAGTGACGAGCCGATACGGCGTGGCCGGCCGGCAAAGGCGGTGAAACTGTGAACGGTGAAGACTTGCTGCGACTTGATGGCGTTTCTATGCAGTACGGCACCGGGGAAACAGCCGTGACCGCTCTTAGCGGCATCGACCTCACAGTGGGTCGTGGAGAGCTCGTGGCCGTCATGGGCGCGTCCGGGTCGGGAAAGTCGACCCTCCTCACCGTTGCCGGTGGGCTCACGCAACCAACCAGCGGTGAAGTCATTGTGGAAGGCGAATGGTTGAGTACTCTCGCCCCCAAGAGGTTGGCAGCGCTGCGACGCCGTAGCCTGGGATTTATCTTCCAGGATTTCAACCTCATCCCGTCCCTAACCGCGTTGGAAAACGTCAGCCTGCCCCTCGAGTTGGACGGTGTTTCCTCGCGCCGCGCGCACCGCCCCGCCCTGGACGCCCTCCAGGTTGTCGGTTTGGGCGATCGGGCAGACCGCTACCCGGCCGACCTGTCGGGTGGGCAGCAGCAACGCGTCGCGATCGCCCGCGCCGTCGTCGGCGGACGCTCCCTGATCCTGGCGGACGAGCCCACGGGCGCGCTGGACAGCACGACCGGGGAATCGGTTTTGCGGATGCTTCGTGAACGAATCGACGCGGGAGCCGGCGGGATCTTGGTCACCCACGATGCCCGCCACGCGGCCTGGGCGGACCGGATTGTGTTCCTCAAAGATGGCCGGGTGCTCGAGGACGCTCCCCGGATGCCGCTGTCCGACCTCCTGGGTGAGACCATCCGATGAATGTGGCAACCGGCGCCGGCCGGAACCGCGCCAGCGTCCTCGTCGCGTTCCGTCTGGCGCGGCGGATGGCCGTGCAAAACATCGGCCGGAGCGTCCTCGTTGTCGCTCTAATCGCCATTCCCGTCCTCGGGATGACCGCCATTGCCACCCTCGAGGCCAGCAATAACGCCACCCCCGCTGAACAGGTGCGCTTCCGTCTCGGCCAGACGGCCGCCGAAATCACCGCCTACTCACCGCCAGACAAGACCCTGACCCAAGATCCGACCGATCCAAGCCAAACCGCGTCATCCACGGACAACACCGGCACACCCACGGGCTACGAGGCGGGCGCTGCGCTGCTTGATCCAACGACGTATGCCCCATCGGGCGACAAACTGCTGACCATCCAGCACACAACAGTCACGGCAACGACCGCCCACGGAGTCGGCTACATTCCCGCTGTCCAAGGTGAACCCTGGAACCCAGCCTTCACGGGTAAATGGGACATCGTCGACGGACGCGCACCCCAGAACGACAGGGAAGTGATGGTGTCGCCGGGCGCCCTGACTCGCCTTGGCGAGAACATCGGCGGGCAGCTGCGCATCACCGCGCCTGAAACGAAAACATTCACCATCGTCGGCACCCTCCAGAGCGCTGCTCTCACCACTGACGCGGACGCCGTCTATGGAATGTCCGCCGTGTTCAACGGCGTCACCCCGACCGTAGATCTCAGCGGAACCGAGTTTTATATCCCCACCGGCACCGTCGACCTGACCACCATGGAGGAGATCAACCAAAAGGGCGGCGTCGTGTACTCTCGCGACCTGGTGCTGAATCCACCAGCCACAGCCGACTCATCCCCCTGGGCCACGTCGGCTACACCGAACTACCTCATCTACACGATGCTCGCCCTGCTGGGCTGCTTCGCCCTCTTCGAGGTGTGCCTTCTGGCCGGTGCGGCCTTCGCCGTCAACGCGAGCCAGCAGCAAGTCGCGTTAGCTGTCTTGGCCAGTGTCGGAGCCGACCGAAAAACCATCTTCCGAGTCATGACTTTCGGCGGCGTCGGACTCGGCCTGATCGGCAGCCTTGTCGGCGTCGGAGCCGGCCTGGGCGTCACAGCGATCGCGCTCCGTGTCGTCGCAGCAGGACAGGCCACCCGATTCCCTGGCTTCCACGTCGACCTGGCTGCACTCATCGGCATAGTCGTTCTCGCGACCTTCGCCGGCTGGGCGGCCGCAGCCGTTCCCGCACGGTCCGCCTCGCGGCCCGACGTCGTACGCGCTCTCCGCGGGGCTCGCCGCCCTGCCATCCCCACGCACCGACGCCCGCTGCTGGGCGGGGTACTGATCGCCGTAGGCGCAGTCGTGTCGATCGTGGGCGGGGTGATGACCGTGACCGGCGCGACACCCGTGCACGGGCTGCAGAACATCACCCTTCTGCAAGCCGGAATCGCTTTGGTCGTCGTCGGCCCCGTTACGATGCAGATCGGCGCGATTCTGATCGCGCCGTTACTCCTGCGGATGAGCGCTCGTCTCGTCAGCCGTTTCGGCGCCGGAGCGCGCCTCGGCTCCCGCGACGCTGCTCGCAACACCGCCCGTTCCGTCCCCACCGTGTCAGCAATCATGTCCACCGTATTCATCGCCGCGTTCGCCATGTCTCTGCTCGGCGGTGCTCAACAGCTCACGACTTCCACATACGGCTACAGCCTTCCGGTGGATTCTGCGCGGGTCACGCTCTACGGCGGCTCCTCCACCACCTCTGCATACGTGCTGGAAAACGTTGCGCCAGCCGTCAAAGACGCCATGCGATCCAGCTTCGGGACGTCGAACGTCGTCACTCTCTCGTCATCGGAGAGCCCCCTGCGCCTGAACAACAGCGGTCCAGAGGACACCATCACGCTGCCCACGCCACGGGTGCTCGCCTCGACGGCGTGCACTCAAGACCCGACCTGCTACTCGTCCGCCCTCGAAACGGTTGGCGGCTACGCGGGCGACAAGATCTGGGTTGGCTCCGAATCCGATCTTTCCGCAATCCTCGGGCAGCCGGTCAACGCGGCAGCCGCGGCTTCGCTCCGGTCCGGCGGTGCCGTGGCTCTCTACTCATCCCTTGTTCAAAACGGTCACGCCACGTTCGACTGGTCCACGAACGACACATCGAACGTGACCAAGACCATCCAGGTGCCCGCCGTTGTCCAATCGACAAAGCATCCAGTTGACTTCCCCATCTTCATTACACCGTCGACCGCGACATCGCTCGGGATCACCTTCCGCCCCACGGCCGTCTTCGCGCAGTTCCAGTCCGCGCCCACCACCAATCAGAAAGATGCGCTCCAGCAGGCCCTTCAAGGCATTGGCAGCGGCCAGCTCGTCGCCCAAATTGAGACGGGCCCGCCGGTCTTCGCTGGCGCTGCCGGCTGGGCCCTCGTCGCTGCAGCCGGCGTGCTTGCCTTGGGTGCCTCCGCGATCGCGATCAGCCTGGCGCGTGCCGAGGGGCGCCGTGACGATGATGTTCTCACCTCCATGGGCGCTCCACCACGGCTGCGACGGCTGTTCGCCTTTTGGCACGGCATCCTCCTTGCCGGCACCGGCTCGATCATCGGGGTCGTCTTCGGTGTTGTGCCCGCCGCCGCCCTCTCTCTCGAGACCTCCCAAGCTGCTGCTGTCGTGCCCTTCGCCCCGCCGTGGGCGCAGCTTGCACTCACCGCCGTAGGTATTCCTCTGTTCATCGCTACGGGCGCATTCATCACAACACGAAGCCACTCGCGCGGCGGACGGCGCCCCACCGTGCTCTGACGGATCCGCTGCCACGACAACGACTTGCCGCATAGACGGGTGTGAAGCTCCGTGCAAACGACCTCGAGAGCCGACACCAGTAGGGGAACCCCCTATGGACAGTGCGGGTGGATCGCCAGGAGTCGTTTCTGGGGCGAGCCATTCTCGCTGCCATACTCGATGGTGAGGCAGGGCGCCTCGTCAGGCGATCGTGGGGAGCGGTTATCAGGCCCACGAATAACCTCGACGCGTTGCGCCTGTTGTCCGCCCTGGCCGTGATTGTCGGCCATTCTTTCACCCTGACTGGCCTCGGTGCGGCCCCCCGGGTCCTCGGGATTCCCATCCATAGTCTGGGCCTGTACGCGTTCTTCGCGATCAGTGGTTACCTGATCGCGACTAGTTGGGCACACAATCCAGCCCTCGTGCCGTTCTTGGTGAACCGGACTCTGCGGATCTTCCCCGCACTCGTGGTCGTGGTCATGGTCACCGTCGTGCTGATCGGCCCGGTTGTCAGCTCGTTGGCCCCGGCGCAGTATTTCCGGGACGAGGTGGTCTACCAGTACCTGCTCAACCTGCTGCTGACGGCCCAGTACGAGCTGCCCGGGGTCTTCGATGCCGGGCACCGGTCGACTGCGGTAAACGGGGTGCTTTGGACGCTCGGACTCGAGTTCGTCTGCTACCTCGTCGTAGCCGTCATCGGCCTCCTTCTTCGCACCCGGTCCACCTGGGGCTACCTCGTCTTCGGCCTGATCGCGCTCACGTTCGCCCTCGTTCCCGTCGCAAGTCCCGCTCTGGCGTGGGCGGGACCAGCCGGGACCACGTGGGTGTTCTTCGCCGTCGGCGCTCTCCTGAGCCGCGCCCCGGCGAGATCGCTCAATGTCAGGCTGGCGTTCGGGGTCGTGACGCTGTGGGTCGCGATCGCGCTTCTCGCCCCCACCGTGTCCCTCGCGGCGGCCTGGCTTGCTCTGCCGTATGTTCTCGTTGTGGCCGGACGGGCGTCGACTCCGGGGGTTCGCCGGGCCGCCCGATTCGGGGACCTCTCCTACGGCCTCTACCTGTGGGGGTTCCTCGTCCAGCAACTCGTCATCGAATGGTTCGGCATTCTGCCATGGTCGATGAACATCGCCATCGTGACGGCGACGACAGCGGCCATCGCCGCACTGTCGTGGCACTTGATGGAGAAGCGTGCTCTTTCCCACAAGATCCACCGGGTCCCGACACGACCCCCGGGAGATCCCAGGACGGTGTCAGCCGTCCCCGTCTGAGATCGGCGGAAGCTCGTACAGGGCAATGACTGAGCGGCTGGTCTGGTGAGGTTGCTGCTCGACATATCCCAGAGGGAGCAGCAGGTCGTTGGTTTCGACCATCGAGGTACCGGCCTGAACCACCCAGATGCGGTCCACGTCTGCCACGTGCGAGCGGATGTCGGGCCAGGCGACCGTCACATCGGAGAAGGTCCCAGTCGCTGTGAACGGGGCAATGAAGGCGATGTCCTGCACATGCGCGAACTGATCCGGGTACGCGTACAGGGCCTGCCGTGGCCGGAGCGTGACACTGCCGGTGTCCTGCAGGTAGATGGCGTCGCCGGGCAGCGCCTGAGTGTCGATGTAATCGGCGATCTGGGCCAGGTCGCTGCCCCCGTTCTTTCCGATCGGCCCGCGCTGAGCAAGGTAGGTCGGAAGACCGGCCAGGGCGACCGCGCCGACGAGGATCCACGTCACCCCGGTACGGGGTGTGCGGGTGAACGCGACCGCGAGAAGGATCGCCAGCCCCGGGACCGTGAACGACAGATACCTCGCCGTGTAGAGCGGACCGATGACCGCATCCGCGACCAAGAGCAGCATCAACGGGACAACAACCCAGACGGCAGCCAAGCGCAGCATGCCTCCGTCTCGGCTGGCCAGGACCCGGCGACCGCGCACCGCCAGGACGAAGATCGTGACCCATGCGATCGCCGCAACCAGCCAGGAACTGTCGAAGGCGGGCTCAACCAGAATCGTCCACACATTCACCACGGGCTGATCCGAGAGCCACGCGATCTGCTCCTTCTGCCCCACACTCACGACCAGCAGCGGAACACACGCGACGACCACCACGAGCGCTGCGACTGCCCACCTGGTCATCACCGTGCGGGTGCGATGATCCAGCAGAAGTACGACCGCGTGCACGGCCAGAAGTAGCACCGAGTACAGGAACAGGTACGTTCCGGTGACGACGGCCAGCGCGTAGAAGGTCCACCACGGCCAGGACGGTCGACGGGAGGCGATCAGCAGAATGAGGGTTGCCCAGACGGCAACCCCCGCACTCAACGCAAAAGACCGCGCCTCGATGCCCATGTAGGTAGTGCGAGGCAGGATCGCGAAGAGAACCCCTGCCACCACGCCCACACGGGCGCCCCCGACAGAGGCGACCAGCAGGACGAGCCCGGCTGCCGCGGCTCCGACCGCGACGGCGGACAGCGACCTCGTCGAAAACTCCGACTCCCCGAACACCCCCACCCACACCTTCATGACCGAGTAGTACCCGGTGTGGACCGCGTCCTTCTGGCCGAGGAAGGCGAACAACTCCGCCCAGCTCAACCGCGCCGCGCGGAGAGTGGCGACCTCATCACTCCAAAAGGACGGCACACCAGAAGCGAACAGCGACACGAGGGCGGCAAACACGCCCACCAGGCCTGCCGAACGGCCCCTGCGATCCGGTAGGCCTCGCGCCTTGACTACCTGAAACGGTTCTAAAATCGCGCTCACACATCCCCCGGCTCAGTACCCGAGCCTAGCTCGACCTCTCAGCCAGACCCTCAAACATCCGAATGACCACAACTACCTCGATCGGCGGTCAGCGAACATCACTAACGCTGTCCGTAGGGGGGGGACGACAAGCACGACAGATCTGGGACCAAATCAACCGGTGGCCGAAGGTGCCGACGTTGCGTCACCGGGGAACGGCCATAGGACCGGGGGCCACTAGGTCAGCCGATTCGCTTGGCTTGTTTCAGGGTGGACGGGCGCAGCAGACACTTGGCACCGAGGATCTCGACCCCTAGAAGCTTGCCGTCTTCATCGAAGTCGAGAATGACTTCGCCGCGGCCGTCGATTTCGTGGACGTCCTGCCGAACGGCCTCCCCGGCGTTTATCCGAGGTGAAATGTTGAAATAAGCCGCATCCGCAGACCGGTCATAAGTGCCTCGCCGCAATTTCTTCACGGCGCAAGAATACGGTAACAGGCACCCGTAAGGCGGACGACAAGCACGACAGATCTGGGACCAAATCAACCGGTGGCCGAAGGTGCCGACGTTGCGTCACCGGGGAATCCCCTAGGGGACCGATCACCCAACTTGACCGGTGAACAATATGGCCCTCGTGCCCTTTGGCGGCACATCGGGGTGAGGCTGGCGGCCGGTTGATCACCTGTCAGCTGACGAGACGCGCCCTGGTTTATCGTCACCCGCCCACTATCTGGCTCGGGGTAACTCTGACCGTGGCGGGGTCAATTCCGAACTCTTTGAGTTGCCAGGCGTCGTACGCGTCCTTGAGCCGTGCGGCGGTCACGGCATCATCGGTCGTCCACGTAGTGAGGCCAAGGGTCGTGCACACGTCATTACCGGTTTGGGTTGGGAATACGCCGGCCACGCCCGTGGCGAGTTTGCACGCGGCAAGGTCGGTCCGTGGAGTGGCCGCCCACGTGATGCGGGGCGCATCTGGCGTGGCGCCGTCGAAGGTGACGGAGTCAATGCAGAACCCGACTGGATCGCGCATGTCGAAACCGATACCGCCACCCGTCATCCCGTTCATGTCTAACGTCTGCATGCAAACGATGTAGGGCATCGCCTTTGCCGTCGGCCACACAGCTGCGGCGCCCACCGTGGCCAGCGAGAGGGCGAGAACGCTTCCCGTGAGAATGGCTGCCTTTTTACGGCGTGCGTGCAGTTTCTTGTGCTCAATTCCGACGCCGATACGGTTCAGAGCAGCATCAAGGTAAAGGGGGCTTGGTTCGACTGTGCTTTGCATCATGTTCTCCTTCAAATCGTTTCTGATCGGATGAGCTTGAGTCGCGTCCGTGCGCGTTGAATACGTTTGGCAATCATTGACGTCGAGACATTCAGCCGGTCGGCTGCTTCCCTATATGGCATTCCTTCGATGAGGCAGAGTCGGCAGATTTCCCGGTCCATTTCACTCATCGCGGCGATCTCATCCCGGATCCACACCAGGTCATCTGCCTCGGCGAGAGCGGGGACGTTAGTGGTTTCATCGTTCAACTCGTCGGCTTCGTTGCGGCGGTTCTTCCGCCGCAGATTTGCCGCGTGATTTCGACATGTCACCAAGAGCCAAGGGAGTAAGGATTCAGCAGTGAGGTCAATTGATTTCCGTTTCGCCCATGCCGTGACGAAGGTTTCCTGCACGAGTTCTTCAGCGTCGGCGGAATTGTTGGCGATTCGTAGCGCATAGCGCAGAACGGTTGAACCGTATTTCTCGAATGCAGCGATGAAGGTGTCGTTCGGGCCCGCCCGATACCGCGCGAGTCCCGAGCTCGAACTCGGACCTTTGGTTGCGTTCTCTATTGCCATATTTGCCTCCTACTAAGGAAGTGTCTTGTGGAGGCCGATCATGACAAGCAGGCCCAGGTAATCTACTCGCCGGACCGATGCTGCTGCTCTAAGTGGTGGCGGAAGCCAGCGTAACGGTAAGCGACGTTCCCCTCGGAAAGCGTCCGACTGCTCACAGGCCCATGCACCCGACTCACCGTCGCCATAAGGGGGACGGCGACCGGGACGCCTGCGAATCATCGTCGTCTACTCGGTTCCCTGTGGTGCCGAGAGGGCGATCGTCCCGTATGCCCCGCCTGAGAAAATGCCCGGTGAAGGGAGGCTATACGGGGCACGTTCGGACGCCTCGAATGACTCGGCGGTGAGGTCCAGTGCCCGCGTTCGGCGATAGAACGTTGCTCGAGACATTCCAAGATCGCGGGCAACCGTTGTCGCTGTCTCTCCACCATCGATGAGTCGACGGGCGTTGCGGATTTGGCTGTCTGTGATGAGCCGCGGACGGCCGCCAAGATCTTTGCCGGCTTCGCGGCGTTTATTGATGGAGTCGACAACACGCTCTCGCTTGATGTCGTGTTCCATCTGCCCGAGCGCCGCCATGATCGTGAACAGCATCGAGCCCATCGGTGTTGCTGTATCGACGTCGCCGCCGCCGAGGTTGAGTACGCGAAGGCCGGCGCCGCGGCCGCGAAGCTCCTCGGCGAAAGCGAGCATGTTCTGCGTCGATCGGCCGAGCCGATCCAGGGTCGTGATGACGAGGGTGTCGCCGTCCTCGAGAGCGTCGAGCGCGCGATCGAAGTACGGCCGTGATGCTCGAGCACCTGAGATCCCATGGTCGACGTAAAGGTCGTCGCGCCGGACTCCGGAGGCCAGGATGTCGACTTGTTGACGGTCGGTGGATTGTTGTCGCGTGGATACGCGCGCGTAGCCGATCAGTTTCGTCAATTCTGCTCCTGAGGTGTCTCATAACTAACGATGTGAACCGCAATTCAACCAGTAGGTTATGCGACGTAGTTATAAGACTCGCCGTGCCGCCAGATTCCGACGATTTTGAGGACGCTCAGGTCATAACTGTGAGACGTCTTATATCCCTAGGGTTTCGAGACAGCCGTTTCGTGGAATGGCGGAGTTTTCCAGGGCAGGGCAGTTGTCGCGACCGCAGTTGATGCCACGGTCGCGTTTACGCCGGCACGACAGTGTGCTTATGGGCCGAGAAATATTTCCGTCGTGAGGGGGGTGTTCGATTAACTGGCTGCGGCCGGTGGCCACTATGCGATCGCGGACATCGCAGGATCGAATAGGCCGCTTTTTGGCCTCCGGGCGAGGCACATCAAGGGCGACTTCTTGGCAGGTTCCTCTGACGAGTCAGACTACGGTGCTGACCAACGGGTGATAGCGGCAGCTAGCATAATTCTGCCGCATCACCGTGGGTCAGCATCCGCAGCCTGACAGGTGTTGTTCGTATCGGGCTAGATGAAGCTGTGTCGCGCGAGGCAGTCGAGGTAGTAGACGAAGGCTTCGTCGTTTACGTCGCCAGTTTTCATCGAGTAGTAATTTTGGTCAGTTTCTGTTCCAGTCTCTCTGTATCCGGTCAGCGCGGTCATGTACGTCGTTAGGTGGTCAGACATCCCATAAACCTTGGCACCAGTGACGAGGCCGTCTTCTTGCTCGAGCACGATGGAGGTGCGTTGGCCCACCAAATGTTGAGTGTTTAGAAGGTTGTATGCCAGCCAAGACGCGTCTCCAAGAGGCGCCGTTCCAAGATCGTCAGTGTCACTGCCCGAAGTTTCTTGAAGGAAGAGTCCCCGCCAGCTTTCATCGTACGTATCAGGACCAACATCTTTCATTTCCTTCTCTTCTGCGCTGTACAGGCGGGATAGGACGTCCGGATGAGTGATCGTGTAGAGCGAGTAGATCAAGTCCTCGCGGACTTCTCCATCGTTCGAATAGTCAGTGCGTGTAATGGCCTCGAGCGGGATTTCATATGCACAAAAACCCTGTTTCAAGTGTTCTTCAACGGCGTCCGTTGTCCATCGCTGAGGATTGGTCTTCTTCCACCGTGCCAGGAGGTCTGAACGGTCGTCAGCTTCGTGATTGTCCATCAATTGGGTAGTCCGAAAAAGGCGTGCATTGCGGGGGTGCGGTTGCTCGGGTGGAAGTGTGCGAATTTTCCGCGACCGCCCGAATCGCGCTCAGGTCCGACTACGGCCAGGCCGTTTTTGATTCCTTTCGCAACTGCGAGCGCGCCGGCCTCGCTGCGAGACCACGTGTCTTTCCCCCCGCGGCCCCATGTGATGGCCGCGGAAAGCGACATACCATTTGCAAGCACGAGTTTGCCGTTTAGAATCATTGCGCGGAAATGTTGGTAGCTTGATCCCTTTTTATTGAGGGCATCGATTGCGTTAGTGGCTGCGATCCACGTAACACCAGCGACGATGACAACTGCAGATGCCACCAGGAGTGTTTTCAAGATCTCTAGAGCGATAGGTATTCCCAGAACCAGTACTGGCACGAAGGCGGCATAGCCCACGTCATCGGCATATGATTCTGTCTCACCAGTGGCCAGGTCTGTCATGGTGAACGAGGTGGCTTCGTCGTTCAACTCTTGTATCTGGATGGAGTAGTTGGCGTTGTAGTCGGTGTCGATGCTCCCTAGAGAAAAAAGAGCGCTACTGTCCTCAAACGACAACGTTGTCAGCGCCGTGACAGGTTCGCCAGATCCCAAATCCGATGTCGTCTCGACTGAGATTTTAGTGAGCGAGGCGTCCACGTCTTCCAGTGTCAATCCTGCGTCGTTGAAAGCGGATTCAAGCTTTTCCTCGTCAACCATCCCGCTGCCTGAAGCTTCTACCGGGGCAGAGCTGGTCTCTGCGAACGCGGGCGAGTAAGCGAATCCAGAGAGCAGCAGCGCCGCTACGACTCCGATGGCGATCTTTTTCATTGATTGTCTTCCTTTGATTGGTGAGCGATCAGTGCGGACAGGGTGGAATCGGGTTTAGCTACGCCGAGCAAGCTTTTCAAGATTTGATTCGAGGTCATTGCTGCAGCCGCTGACGTCCCGGTGACAAGCTGCCGGGCCCCCGTGCGGTCGACCGCGGGAATGTCTTCACCGGGTGCGAAGTAATTCACATGGTCAATAGCCGAGAAGCTTGATGGATGGCCCGCGGCATCTAATGAGCCGACGGAAATAACTCCCGGGTATCGGGCGGGGTAGCCCGCCCCCATCCCTTGGTTGTTTCCAGCAGCCGCGACCACCACGATTCCCGATTCAACGGCGCGTTTCACCGAGTCACGTAAGGCCCGGGTGTCCGTCCCGATCGCGATGCTGACGTTAATGACGTCCACCTGGTCCCGGATAGCTTGCTCTATAGCGTCCGCAACGTCCTCCGCCGACGCGGTTCCTGCAGTGAAGACGGAGTAACTAATCCAAGTGACTCGATGGGCCCACGCAGGACAGCTATCCTCATCGATTCCTGCTGCGATCGATGCGACTAAAGTGCCGTGCCCTTGGTCGTCGGCGTCAGTATCGAAAACATGAAAACAGCTAAAGTCGACGTTTTCATCGTTGAGGCCGCTATCGACGAGAGCGATCGCGACTGTGTCTCGAACCGCCGGCGTGATCGATGCCGATGAGCAACCTATCAACAGAAGGGCTGTGACGACAATGATTGACGTCGAAAGGAACGCGGGGCGTCTGCGGGGACCCCCTCGGAGAGAGGTCAAAACATGCGTTGCGTTGACTTCACGCGCGGAACAATTACCCCGGGCAGCGGTTCATTAAATGGCTGGTCTCGCAGGCGATACGATCCACCCGCCCATTTTCGAAACATCATTTTCCCCCCGATGCTCACGAACCAGATGTCGTGTGAAACTCAGATTGGCGGAGATAACTCGCGGCGTCAACTCCATCCGGAAATAGTCAACGGAATTTTCATGTGGGCGACGATTAAGCGGCTATTTGAGTTCCGTCCTCGCCCAGCATGGGCATCTCTCTTTTTTCGATGTCGGTGAGTACTGAGTATTTGAGGACTTGAGCACCCACTCAATCGTGCGGTTCAGCACCTACCGGTATCAGTCCCTCGACCGTGCGCGACAGTCTGTCATTTACAGCCATGCCGACTTCTACAGATCCGACCATCTCGTCATTCAGTGGGCGAAACCCTGACGCCCGACGAGCGGGTCCAACTTGTCAGCGACGGTTGAAATGTAGTCCAGAATCGACGGTTTAAAACTAGGCCACCCAAGCACGATAGATGGGTGATCACAGTGGAAGATTGGGCTTTGGTTCGTCGCCTTCACCTGAGCGAGGGCGTATCGCAACGCGAGATAGCGCGGCAGCTTGGCATCGCGCGCGACACGGTCGCCAGAGCGATCGCGTCAGATGAACCGCCGAAATATGACCGGCCCGACCGGCCCTCGGGGATGCGAGATTTGGAACCGCGATTGCGGCAACTGCTCGCTGAGTATCCCAAGATGCCCGCGACAGTGGTAGCTGAACGGTTGAAATGGACCGGGTCGATTTCCTGGCTTCGTGAGACGGTTGCCCGACTGCGACCGGAGTATGCGCCCGCCGATCCCGCAGACCGACTATTGCATTGCGCTGGGGACCAAACGCAGTGTGATCTGTGGTTCCCGCCGGTGAAGATTCCTCTCGGTGCTGGTCAGTTCGGCTCCCCGCCGGTGCTGGTGATGGTGGCAGGGTTCTCTCGCACCATTTGCGCGGTGATGTTGCCTTCTCGGACGACACCGGATCTGTTAGCGGGTATGTGGCATCTGCTCCTCACCCAACTACTGGCGGTCCCGCGACGGCTGATTTGGGACAACGAGGCGGGCATCGGCCGTGGTAACCATTTCGCTGCTGGAGTCAGCGCCTTCGTGGGAATGCTGGCCACCAAGATCGTGCAGCTGAAACCCTTCGATCCCGAATCGAAAGGCATCGTGGAGCGAGCCAATCAGTATCTGGAAACATCGTTCTTGCCCGGACGCACCTTCTTGTCTCCGGAGGACTTCAACGGGCAATTGGCTCGCTGGTTGTCGTCGAAGGCAAACCACCGGACCGTTCGCAGCCTCGGGTGCAAACCGGTTGATCTGATCGAACAAGATCGCGCCGCGATGCTCCCGCTTCCGCCGGTGGCTCCGGTGGTGGGATTCTCCTCGAGGGTGAGGCTGCCGCGAGACTATTACGTCCGCGTCGCCGGCAACGACTACTCCGTCGATCCGACCGGCATCGGTCGGATGGTCGACGTGTCCGCCGACCTTGCCCAGGTCATCGTGAAGCTCGACGACAAGGTCGTGGCCTGTCACTTGCGGGTCTGGTCCACCGCGCAGACCATTACCGACCCCGCTCATGTCACCCAAGCAGCGCGACTGCGGCACGCATTCCAACACCCTGCAGCTGCCACCGCGACCGAGTCGGACCTGCACCGAGATTTAGCTGACTACGACACCGCGTTCGGTGTCGACTTCGACACCACCATCCCGAACGTCAGCGACGAGGAGGTCGCGTGATGGGAAATCAGACCAGCAGCGAGATCGAGTACTTGGCCCGAGCGTTAAAAGCACCCCGCATTCGCGACTCGGCGACCCGGCTGGCCGATCAAGCCAGAGAGGCGTCGTGGTCCCATGAGGAATATCTCGCCGCGGTTCTCTCCCGGGAGGTCTCGGCGCGGGAAGCGTCGGGGGCAGAGATCCGCATTCGCTCAGCCGGGTTTCCTGCCCGCAAGTCCCTCGAAGACTTCAGCTTCGATCACCAACCTTCGCTGCGCCGCGACACGATTGCACACCTGGGAACCGGAGCGTTCTTGGCCGAAGCAAAGAACGTGGTGCTGCTCGGGCCGCCAGGAACAGGGAAAACGCATCTCGCGATCGGATTAGGGATCAAGGCCGCCCATGCCGGCCACCGGGTGTTGTTCGCTACTGCCGTCGATTGGGTGGCCCGGCTGCAAACGGCCCACCAACAGGGCCGACTCGCCCTGGAACTGATCAAGCTCCGCCGTTACGGCCTCATCGTCGTCGACGAGGTCGGCTACATTCCATTCGAACAAGACGCCGCGAACTTGTTTTTTCAACTCGTCTCCAGTCGCTACGAACACGCATCGCTGATCTTGACCAGCAATCTCGCGTTCGCCCGCTGGGGTGACGTATTCGGAGACCAAATCGTGGCCGCAGCCATGATCGACCGCATCGTCCACCACGCCGACGTCCTCACCTTGAAAGGCGCCAGTTATCGACTCCAGAACACCGGAATCGAATCCCTGCCTTCAGTCCGAGCCCAGAACGCGGCACAATAACAAGACAACAGTGGCCTAGTTTTCCACCGTCGTATTTGGCCTACTTCTTCACCGTCGCTGACACAACTACTCCAAATCGTCAAAGGGACGGGGACGAGCAGCTCCGACTGAGAAGGTTCCACTGCGCGCTTGTGGGCACGCCGAGGGGCGCCGTCCCTTGGTTCGTCAGCTCGCGGAGGATCTCGATGTCGCTCCTGGCACCGTCGCTAAGGCGTACAAAGTGCTTGAATCCGAGGGCTACCTCACTGCCCGCACTGGCGGAGTAACCCGGGTCAGCCGGAGCACAACGACGTCGCTCCCAGTGCTGGAAGCCCCTCGCCAACTTGCCAAGACCAGCACCCGTGCAGGCACTAGCCTGGACGGCACCATCCGCATCCTCCGTGCGATCTCGCACGAAGAATACTCCGAACCGGGACTGACCTGATGCGCTCTCAAGGCTGCCCGCACCCATGGAGATCCCCTCTACTCTCGAGTCTTCCACACATAGAAATGCCTGTTCCAGGTCGACCAGGCTGCCCCAGTTCTCACGACTGTGGTGTCTCATAACTGACCTGTTTCGTATCGCACGAGATACAAGACCCTGACTGCCCTTTGACGCAACGCAGAGAACCGGGTCGATGCGCCAAACAGCGATCACAGAACGCCGCCACTAAGCGCTAACACTCAATCAATTCCCAGATTAATCTCGACACATCCTTGACATTCATTCTTGTGGGCGTGACCCTGCTGGCGATTGGTTAGGGCTATGCCGGGTGCGTAGAGGCGATAGATTCCATTCGGAAGGACAATCCGAACGATGGAACGCACGAGTTGCCTCCCACGCGTGTCTCACTCTCATGCCTGATGTCGGTGCTATTTCGGAGGTGATTAGCATCGCTGGTCGCCGCGCTGCTTCATGTTGCGCCTTGACCAGTCCGCTTTTGCGGAGTCGGCCCAAATCCGGCAGGCTCAGCCTTGGCACTTGAATGTCAAGTTGTTGTCGAGGGGGACAAATGCGCATTGTGGGTATTGAGCTAGAGGGTTTTCGCGGATATCTGACATCGAGTTACGTGTCGATCGATACGTTGACTGTGTTTGCCGGCAAGAATGACGCTGGAAAGAGCAGCATCCTGGAAGCTATGAGGCTGTTCCTGGACAAGGGAAAGCCGGACGTCTCTGACTATTCGGTTCATGGGCATGGAACGATTCGCATCACGTGCACATTCGCTGACCTTCCCCCTGAGCTGGTCATCGACCAGACTGCGGTGACGACCCTCCAGGATGAGAAACTCCTCGACGCTAACGGCCACTTGGTGATTAGCAAGACCTGGACCAGGGGGCGAGCCAACCCCGAGATTTTGGCGCATGCTCTACACCCGGTCGTCGATGGCGGCCCAACGCTTATCGGCCTGAAG
Source organism: Cryobacterium sp. Y62 (assembly GCF_002929785.1). Classification (NCBI taxonomy): domain Bacteria; kingdom Bacillati; phylum Actinomycetota; class Actinomycetes; order Micrococcales; family Microbacteriaceae; genus Cryobacterium; species Cryobacterium sp. Y62. The sequence continues at coordinate 21,056 of NZ_PJJK01000072.1, forward strand.
CACGCGCAACTCAAATCCCTCGCCTCGACTCTTGATGTTGTCGCGGAGCTGGAGGATCGACGCGTGAACCTGAACTATAGGCAGGCGATCTGGCGCGCCTGGGAAGCCAAGGGGCTCTCGTCGCTGCAACCGACGATCATCCCGTTGAACTCAGAGGACGGGAAGCACGTTGCCAGCGCTCTGGAGAGTGTCTTTCCCCTGTTCCACCTCTTTCAAGCTGACCGGCTGGGGGCGGAGTCCGATGAGGTTGCCCAAGACCCAGCCAAGCTCATAGTCAAGGCCGTGCTCGATCGCCATACGGCTGAACTCACGAAGCTTACGAGCGATGTTAAGGCTGAGATTTCAGAACTTCTCCTGGAAGTCGTTGGGAAATTGGAGGAATTCGCACCAAATCTTGCGGCCAAGCTGATTCCGGCCAACCTAGACCCCGTATGGCAGAAGGCATTCTCGTCCCTACAATTTGTCGACGAGAACGATGTTCCCCTTGCGAAGCGTGGCAGCGGGACACGCAGACTGGTTCTCTTGAGCTTCTTTCGGGCGGAAGTTGAGCGAGGATATGAAGAAACGGATGAGTGGCGACGGGGCGTCATCATCGCAGTGGAGGAGCCCGAGACGGCTCTCCACCCGGATCTTCAGCGCGAAACTGTTTCCGCTCTAATTGAAGTTGCGGGGCTCGCAAACAGGCAGGTTTTGATGACGACGCACAGCTCGAACTTGGTGAGGAACATACCGATCGCAGCCGTGCGTTTCGTCGAGGAGCAGCAGGGGAAGCGCGTGTGGAGTTCCAGTGACACATCCAGCGAGCGGTTCGTTCTCCAGCAATTGAACAAGGCGATGGGGACTTTCGCGGATCACAATGTGCGTTGCTTCTTCATCGTTGAGGGCAAGAACGATATCGGCGGTCTACTGGCACTGAGCGATGCGCTACAAGCCGCCCGTCCCACTGAATATCCAGATCTTCGCCAAATGGAAACTGACGGTGAGCTTTGCTTCATACCTATCGGCGGCTGCGGCGCCGCTGCTCTTTGGGAGAGCCGCCTGTCGCCGTTTAGTAGGCCTGAGGTTCACCTTCTTGATTCCGATCGCTTGGTTGAAGGGTCGGCTCTGAAACCCGAGATATCCAAGTACCTAGCGCGCTACAACACCGACGATCACCTGTCGTCACACATGTTTGTTCTGACCCGGCGAGAGATGGAAAACTACCTCACTATTGAGGCGATCGAAGATGCTTTCAAGGGTGCAAACCCAATGTTCCCGAAACTATTCCGGGAAGCTGTCGAAGGCCACGACTGGGGATATGTCGACGTGCCGGAGACCGTCGCAAGAGTGCTTCACTCTCTCAATTCGGAGGTCGAATGGTCACTCGCTTCTGACAAGAAGCGCAGCGAGAAGGAGTCTGACGTGAAGAGGAAACTAGTCCCATGTTTCGGGCACCCGTCTGTGGCGGAGGCTCTTTTGGCCCTCGGTGCCGAGCGAGATCTTCTTTTGGCCGTTGCGACGGTGGCGGATGTGGCAGCGTGAATCCGGGGGCTTCGGCCACTACCCGCAACCAACAACTCCTTCTTGTAGCCAATGGATTCTTTGGAGCTCTTGCAGCGGAGGGCGTTGTCGAGTTCAACCCATCGATCATGGACTTTGAATTTGCGTTCGGGAAAGCCTGGCGAGCCTGGCGTTGCGCGAGCGTCTCGGAATTCCCGACGTTCGCACTGGGGAAGAATCGGTTTCGCGACGTTTTGTTCCGCGTCAGTCGATCCAGTTCTCCTTTTGCCACCTATCGTGACGGTATCGAAATGACGCCGAGTGGGCTCACGCCCCGCGAATACCTCGCAATCTGGGCGCCTGAAGTTACACCAGAAGACTGGATCGCGTTGGCCCAGCTGTATCTGTCAGGACGAGAAAGCAACAGGTGAATCTCAGCTTGATTTTGGGGCTGAGAGATGCTTTCGCCGTGAGGGAGAGCTCGGCCGACCAGGCAGGTTCGACCCAACTGTGAGGAAATCAAGTACCGGTAACCCAGCATGTTGAGTACCGGCCTATTGCCTAGCCAAAATCCCTCCAGCCAGACTCCAGCCAGGCTGCCCTCC
>NZ_PJJK01000073.1:0-23889 GCF_002929785.1 Cryobacterium sp. Y62
AATTCCAGCAAGTCAGGTGTCAACTAAACCTTCAGCAGTCCCCACCGCGACCTAGCACTGTCCCGACATCGAGCATGGAAAGTGGCCGGCGGAGTGGTCGACACCGTCGCGGCATCCGCTGTCAAAAGGCCGACCGGTGGATTCAGGCTAAGCGCAATACTGTTCAGTTAAGTACTTGAATGGTGATTTCTGGCTCGTGAGTGGGTTGTGGCCAGTGGGCGTGGTGGAGGCGTTTGGCGGGCCATTTCGAGACTTTGCGTTTGATGACGCGAGGGTTTGATCGTCGTCGGCGTGGAGGATTCAGTCTCCGGACGAGGGCGCGGACCGCATGACGCCAGACTGCTGTGGCGTGGTCAGGCTGCGGAGGGGGAAAAAGCGCCCTGACCGACTGAGCGGCGGGCGATTCGAAGTGCGGCAATGAAAGAAACTCGGTCAGGGTCTCGGTGCGCGTGCTGGGCGGCCTCGACCATGAGCGTGCGGATCGCGTAGTGGCAGCACAGGCGGCCCCAGATTTCCTGTTTGACCAGGTCGGGGGATTTGGATCGCATTACCATGCGCGGGCCGCGTTGGTGGGTTTTCAACTCGTCAAACACCGACTCGATCTCCCACCGTTCGGAGTACACGGTCGCCAGCTCTTCCGCCGAGGCCTCGGCCGGATCCAGGATCGTGGTCAGCAGTCGGTAGGAGTCGGGATTGTCGCGTCCGTCGTCGATCGTGTAGTCCACGACGCGAACCTTCAACGGTGTTGTCGACTGCCGCCCCGTGCCGGAGGTCGGGATGATCGTTGCCAGCCAGGACCCGTCAGCGAGGGTCTCCTGATGCCGGGGACGGAGGTTCGTCTTGACCCGCCAGAGCAGATCAGCGCCCGTCGCTGCCGCCTGCGCCCACAACCGGAAACCGTAGAAGCCGCGGTCAGCGAGGACCAGCATGCCCGGCTTGAAGCGGCCGGCCAGCTCACGGGAGAGTTCAATTTCCGATGTCGTGCACGGGCCCATCACCGCGTCCAGAATGGCATGCGTTCCGCACTCAGCCAACGCCACCAGGCGTGCCTGCGGAAAAGCAGATTGCTCCCCACGACTCACCGGTGGCCGGCCAAAGAACTCCGTATTCACCACGCTGTCGGCCAGATCCAGGATCGTCCCGTCGATGGACATTAGACGCCGCCCAGCCAACCACGACCCCGGCGTGTCAGGCCCGGCCAGCGGCCGGGCTACGCAGACAAACAAGTCCCGCACCGGTTCGAACCCCAGCCGCCGACGCGCCTGAAAGATAGCCGACTTTGACGGCGGCTCAAACGTCTCGGACCAACCAGACGACCACGACAACCCATCCGTCAGCTGAGCAAACACATCCTCGTAGGACGCTTCGGCATACAGGCCCATCCCGATAGAGAAGTACGCCATCACACGCGCCGGCAACGCCCGGTTACGCCGCTCAGTCCGCCCCGCCGCCTGAACCACCTCGTCGATGACATCAGCCGGGAACACACGAGTCAACAGACCCACCGACACCAAATCCGACAACCGACGGTCAGAGACCGGCTTCACCCACCCTGTACGCGCCATAACCACAACGTAACACGAGGATGCTTAACTGAACGGTATTGAGGCTAAGCGGGAGTGTGCAAACGGCCTGAGAGAAATACCGGTGTAAACAGTGCACCGGTGTGCGGATATAAAAGTTGTCATGCGATCACTCCGATCAGGTCGGGAATCGTCTCCTGGTGGGTATCCGACGCCACCGGAGACGCTCGAATCTTTCTGCGCCGCCGAAAGATTTCCACAGCGGGGTGAGTACAGAAACTACCTGTGGATAACTCAGCAGCCTGCCCTGGGTCCGTTCATTCTGGGCGCATGACGATGACAACGAAACTCGAAGACGCCCCGCCCGTGACCACACTGCAGGAGGCCCGCACGCGCGTCTTCGACTTGGTTGGGCACGCCATGCGTCCACAGCTCTGGCTCATGCTGCTCGATCCGGACGGCCAGCAGTTGTCCGTGCTGATCCCGATTGACGGCATTCCGGTGCGGCCCGAGCCCGGGTCAATCCAGCCCTTCGCCGTGCGTATCAACGACATGCTCGCCCAGGAGGCCCCTGGCGGCAGTATCATTCTCACTCTCGAGCGGCCGGGCTCCGCCGCCCTGACCGCTCCGGACCAGGCCTGGGCCACCGAATTGACCCAATCGTTCGGCAAGCTCATGCGCATCACCGGCCTGTTTGTCGCGCACGACGACGGAGTCGCAGTTCTCACACCCTAGGCTGAGGCGATGAGTACAGTGCTGGTTCTGAACGGTCCAAACCTCGGGCGCCTGGGCAGTCGTGAACCCGATGTCTATGGTTCGGCAAACCTGGACGACCTGCGTGCGCTGCTGACCGCATCTGCTCGTCAGGGCGTCGTGATTGACCTGCGCCAGACCGACGACGAAGCCGAACTCATTCACTGGCTGTATGAAGCCGTCGATGAGCGGATGCCGGTGATCTTAAATCCCGCCGCGTTTACCCACTACAGCTACGCCCTGCGGGATGCCGCGGCTCTCGTGACCAAGGCTGGTCTGCCGCTGATCGAGGTTCACATCTCGAACCCGCACGCCCGCGAGACGTTTCGCCACACCAGTGTCGTGAGCTCCATCGCGACCGGCGTGATCGCGGGCCTCGGATTCGACTCGTATCGACTGGCGCTCGACTTCGTCACCCGGCCATAATCGATAATTGCTCGGCATTGCCTTTGGAGCCTGAGGCTTCAACACATAGAATCGAAAGGGTGCCATTTGCACCCGCGCACCTTATCAATTGAACGGAACACCCCTCCCATGGCTTCTACCGCTGATATCAGAAACGGCGTCGTACTCAACATGGACGGCCAGCTTTGGGCCGTCGTCGAGTTTCAGCACGTCAAGCCGGGCAAGGGCGGCGCCTTCGTTCGCACCAAAATGAAGAACGTCGTCTCGGGCAAAACCGTTGACCGAACGTTCAACGCCGGCGCCAAGATCGAGACCGAAAACGTCGATCGCCGCGACTTTCAGTACCTCTACAACGACGGCGACGCTTACGTCTTTATGGACGTGGCCGACTACGACCAGATCACCGTCTCCGCGGCCGTCGTCGGCGATGCAAGCAATTTCATGCTCGAAAACCAGGCCGTGACCGTAGCATTGCATAACGGCAACCCGCTCTACGTCGAGCTGCCGGCATCCGTCACCCTCGAAATCACCTACACCGAGCCTGGCCTGCAGGGCGACCGCTCAACCGGTGGCACCAAGCCGGCCACAGTGGAGACCGGCTACCAGATTCAGGTTCCACTCTTTCTCGAGCAGGGTACCAAGGTCAAGGTTGACACCCGCACCGGCGACTACCTGGGTCGCGTCAACGAATGAGCGCTCGTACTAAGGCGCGTAAGCGCGCCATCGACATTCTGTATGCCGCCGATGTGCGTCAGATCAGCATTCCGGAGTCGCTTGGCGTCGAGGCTGAGCGTGCCGCGAGCGAGCCGGCACGTATGGCTTCCTGGCTCTACGCCCGTGAGCTCGTCGACGGGGTCGTCGACCACCGCGAAGAGATCGACGAACTGATCGAAACGTACTCGCAGGGCTGGTCCCTCGCGCGCATGCCCAACATCGATCGCGCGATTCTGCGCATCGGAATCTGGGAGATTCTGTATAACGACGCTGTTCCGCACGCCGTCGCCATCGATGAAGCCGTTGAAGCGGCCAAGATTCTCTCAACGGATGACTCAGCCGGGTTTGTCAACGGATTGCTTGGCAAGATCGCCCAGACCGCTCCGTCGGCCTAGCCGGACCGCTCGCCGAATCGCCGCTTCCAGCGCGCACCGTCAACGAAGGACACGAAGATGACCGGCACCGGACAAGGCGCCCAGCCGAACCCGTACGCACTGCAGGCCGAGCCGATAGTACCCTTTGCGATGGCGCCGAAGACGAATACCCTGGCGATCGTGTCGCTTGTCTCGTCATTGGTGATCGGACTTGTCGGCATCATCACGGGTCACCTCGCCCTCGGGCAGATTAGAGCTCGCGGTGAGGGCGGCCGCGGTTTCGCCCTCGCGGGCCTCGTCATCGGGTATATCAGCACCGCGGTGTTCGTCATCCTGGTGGCACTCGCGGTCATTTTCGCCTCCGCTCTCGCAGCATTCCTGGTGACCGTCGGATCCAACGCGGGCTCGTCCAGCTCGTCGTCAACTTCGCTGCCGTCCGGCCAGCTGGGCGCAGCTGACTTCGATGGCGGCTATCTCGAATTCGGTACCGGCGCGGTCATTATTGACGAGTACATCGACCCGATGTGCCCGTTCTGCGCCCAGTTCGAGCAAACCAACGGGGCGCTGCTTCTCGACGGAGTGGAGCGAGACTTCATCACCCTGCGCCTGCACTCCTTGACCTTTCTGGACAGCAAATCACAGGGCACGAACTACTCGAGTCGCGCTTCGGCGGCACTGACCTGTCAGGCCACGCTCAACCCCGAGCAGGCCCTCGATTTTCTGTCGGCGCTGTTTGCCAACCAGCCGCTTGAGGACACCACGGGCCTGAGTGACGCCGAGCTAATCGATCTTGTTCCGGGTGCTGTCAGCATCGCCGACTGTGTTCAGAACGGGGAATACCAGGCCTGGTCGCGGCAGAACACCGAGGCCGCGCTGGCCGGCCCGATTGAAGGAGCCGAGATCGAGGCCGTGTCCGGCACCCCGACCGTGCTCGTTGATGGTGCGCAATATCGGGGCAGCCTCACCGACCAATCGGAGTTCTCCGACTTCGTCGCCAGCGCGTTCTGACACCAGCGCTAAGGTCACGATTCGGTAACGGTGCCACCGGAGATCGATATCCTGGGGCATGGTTTCAGCGGGAATACGGGGTCACCCAGCCGGGTGGCCCATCTCCCACCCGAATTGGGAGGCATTGCGCGAAGAAGAACATTGCTCATCGCGGCCGTTGTAGTGGGGAGCCTTGCGGTTCCGCTTTCTGCGACCGCGGCAATCGACGAGGTCAACACGATGAAACTGCGCGAGGCGGTGACCGTGAGCGGCATCCTGCAACATGAACGCGTCCTGCAAAAGATTGCCAACAACTTCGGCGGAACGCGGGCGGCCGGTACGCCCGGCTACACGGCATCCGCTGCTTACGTGAAAGCGCGCCTGAAGCTGGCTGGCTACAAGGTGACGGAACAACCCTTCGAGTTCGAGTTCTATCAGGAGGTAACCCCGTCCAGTCTGAGCCAGGTGTCGCCCACGCCCCAGGACTACGACACGAGCACCTTCACCTATTCGGGAAGTGGTGGTGTCCTAGGCGGCGTCGTTGCCGCGACGAACACGTTGATTCCAGCCACGTCGGCCCCCAGCTCGGCCGCCGGATGTGCCACAACCGACTTCGTGCCAGCCTCGGCCACCACGCCACAGGTCGCGCTGATCCAGCGTGGAACGTGCACGTTTGGCGAAAAGGCCCACAATGTGATCGCGGCCGGCTATGACGCTGTGATCATCTTCAACGAGGGCAATCCGGGCCGCACCGAACTGGTTGAGGGAACGCTCGGTGCCACGGTATCCGTGCCCGTTGTGGGCCTCGGCTACGCCGACAGCGCCGCGCTCTATGCCTCTGCCCAGGCAGGGCCGACAACCGTAGTGGTGAGCACCGAAGTGATCGCCGAGACACGCACGACCGCGAACATTATCGCTGATACCCAAAAGGGCAACAAGGATAAGGTGATCGTGGTTGGGACGCACCTCGATTCGGTGCTCGCCACCGCGCCGACGGCCTTCGACGGCAGATCGGATTACGGTCCGTGCATTGCCGTGGGATTTCCGGCCGGCGGGCTGTTCAGCGGCACTGACGGGCTGAAGACCCCCCGAGGAGGCCGCGATCTACGTTGGAACGGCCGGCGTTGCCTATGACACCTGCTACCACCAGGCATGTGACACGGTCACGAACCTCAACACCAAGGCGATCAGCGAATTGGGAGACGCTGTGGCACACGCGATCATGACCCTGGCACGCAGTTCGTCCGGGTTTCCCGATTCGGCACTCAGGAATCACCCCGACGCGGTCGGGGCCAGTACCTAGACGCGAGGCGATCGAGTAGAGTAGATACGACTTAGACATCCTTTAATGATCCGTCCTGTGAGACGGGGAAGGAGGTCGGCATTTGGCGCACATTGTGCTCACTCAAGCTGACATCACCCGCGCGTTGACTCGAATCTCTCACGAGATCCTGGAGTCCAATCGAGGCCCGGATAACCTTGTTATCCTCGGCATACCGACCCGCGGCGTCATTCTGGCCCAGCGGATTGCCGAGATCATCCAGCGGCTCGAACCGGCCGCGAGCGGCGTGCGGGTCGGTTCCCTGGACGTGACGCTGTACCGCGATGACCTCGCGCACGGCCGCACGCGCACCCCCTCGCGCACCCAGGTTCCCGGCAGCATCAACGGCGCCACGGTGGTCCTCGTTGATGACGTGCTCTACTCGGGGCGCACCATCCGCAGTGCTCTAGATGCGCTCGGCGACCACGGCCGCCCGAACATCGTGCGGCTAGCCGTACTGGTCGACCGCGGGCATCGCGAACTGCCGATTCGCGCTGATTTCGTCGGCCGCAACCTGCCAACGGCCGCCGACGAGCGCATCAACGTGCACATCGACGAGGTCGACGGCGACGAGTTCGTCTCGATCGACGGGCGGAGTGAGCAATGAGGCATCTGCTCTCGACCAAGGACCTCGCCCGCGATGAGGCCATCAACTTGCTCGACATTGCCGAGGACATGGCGGATGTCGCCCAGCGCGAGGTGAAAAAACTCCCAACCCTGCGCGGCAAGACCGTGGTCAACCTGTTCTTCGAGGACTCCACCCGCACGCGCATCTCCTTCGAGGCCGCCGCGAAACGGCTCAGTGCCGATGTGATCAACTTCAGCGCCAAAGGTTCGAGCGTGTCGAAGGGCGAAAGCCTCAAGGACACCGCGCAGACCCTCGCCGCGATCGGCGCCGATGGCGTCGTCATTCGCCACCCGGCCTCGGGTGCCCCAGCGGTGCTCGCCGCCAGCGGCTGGATCGACGCTGGCATCATCAATGCCGGCGATGGCACCCACGAGCACCCCACCCAGGCGCTGCTCGACGCCTTCACCGTCCGCCGCCGCCTCCACGGGTCGGCTTCCCGCGGCCGGGGTCTCGACGGTGTCACGGTCACGATCGTCGGCGACGTGCTGCACTCGCGCGTCGCCCGCTCCAATCTGTGGCTGCTCACCACCCTCGGAGCCGAGGTCACGTTCGTCGCTCCGCCGACGCTGCTGCCGAGTGACACCTCGCTCTGGCCCGCTCGGTTCAGCTTTGACCTGGATGACGCCATCGATGCCGGCCCGGATGTGGTCATGATGCTGCGCATTCAAACCGAACGGATGAGCGCGGCGTTCTTCCCCAGTACCCGCGAGTACTCCCGGGTCTGGGGTCTGGATGACGCGCGATTCGGTCGGCTCGGTCCGGCTAGCATTGTTATGCACCCAGGCCCGATGAATCGTGGTCTGGAGATCTCATCGGCGGCGGCCGATTCCGCCAACTCGACCGTGCTCGAACAAGTGAGCAACGGAGTCTCGGTGCGAATGGCCGCGCTCTATTTGCTCTTATCCGGTGACCGGAAGGAATCGAAGAATGTCGATTGACGGAAATGCCCAACGCTGGTTGATTCGTGGCGCGACACTTTCGAACGGCACGGGCACGGACATCCGTTTGGATGGTGCGCGCATCGCTGAGCTGGGAACCGGCCTGTCGCAGAGCGGCGCCAGCGTGATCGACGCTGACGGCCTCGTGGCGTTGCCCGGACTCGTCGACCTGCACGCCCACCTGCGTGAACCCGGGTACGAGCACAGCGAAACCGTGCTGAGCGGCAGCCGAGCTGCAGCGCGCGGTGGCTTCACCAGCGTGTTCGCCATGGCCAACACGCTTCCGGCCCAGGACACCGCCGGAGTGGTCGAGCAGGTGCTCGCGCTCGGCGAAAGCACCGGGTACGTCGACGTGCAGCCCATCGGCGCGGTCACCTTGGGGTTGGCTGGCAAACAACTCGCCGAGCTGGGCGCCATGGCGTCGAGCCGGGCTCGGGTGCGGGTGTTCTCCGATGACGGATTCTGCGTCTCTGATCCGCTGCTCATGCGGCGCGCGCTCGAATACGTCAAGGCATTCGACGGGGTCATCGCCCAGCACTCCCAGGAACCGCGTCTGACCGAAAAAGCCCAGATGAACGAGGGCGCCCTCTCGGGTGAACTCGGACTCGTCGGCTGGCCGGCCGTCGCCGAAGAATCGATCATCGCCCGCGACGTGCTGCTGGCCGAACATGTCGGCTCCCGCCTGCACGTCTGCCACGTCTCCACTGCCGGCTCGGTCGACGTCATTCGCTGGGCCAAGGCCCGCGGGATCCAGGTGACCTCCGAGGTCACCCCGCACCACCTGCTGCTCACCGAAGATCTTCTGCGCGGCTATGACGCCCGATTCAAGGTAAACCCGCCGCTGCGCAGCCGCGAAGACGTCGAAGCGCTGCGGGCCGGACTTGCTGACGGCACGATCGACATCGTCGCGACCGACCACGCTCCGCACCCGGTCGAAAGCAAGGACTGCGAGTGGGATGCCGCTGCCAACGGCATGGTCGGGCTGGAATCGGCCCTGTCGGTCGTGCATGCCGCGGTCGTCGCAAACGGAATGCTTGACTGGCCCGACATCGAACGCGTGCTTTCGCGTACCCCGGCCCGCATTGGCCGGGTTACCGGCCAGGGCAATCCGATCGTGGTCGGCTCACCGGCCGAACTGACCCTGTACGACCCCGCTGCGACCCGCGTCTTCGGCCGCGCCGATTTGTCGGGCACGAGTGTGAACTCGCCGTACCTGTCGATGACGCTGCCCGGCGAGGTGCGGGCAACCTTCCACCGCGGCTACGCCACGGTGCTCGACGGCGAAGTGCGCAGCAGCCTCGAAATAGCCGGCTACACGCGCGGAGTCCTCACCCATGGATAGGTCCATTCCCGCCATCATCACAGCGCTCTTCCTGCTGGGCGTACTCGTACTGATGTGGCGCAGCTGGCGAAAGCGCAGCCAACGTGACCGTACGCTTACGGCCGGTTACCCCTTGCCGGAGGGCGGCGCTGCCGCCGAAGTGTTGGCGACGGCCGAGGCCTATTACGTGGCCACGACCCCGCGGGACGCCCCGCTGGAGCGACTGGCCATTCCCGGCTTGGGTTTTCGGGCCCGAGCCGCGCTTACCGTGACAGGGCAGGGCATCACCCTCGACCTTGACGGCAACGCGCCCCTATACGTGCCCGGCGCCGCCATCGACCAGGTCGGTGCAGCGCAGCTCGCCATCGATCGCGTCGTCGAAAGCGACGGACTGGTTCGCCTGAGTTGGCGCCTGAACACGCCCAGCGCAGACCGTCGCGACGTTGATAGTTTCTTCCGCATCATCGACCCGAACGATCGAGTCCGTCTCATCGACTCGATCCGATCCATTACGGCCACGGCCCATCAAGACGAAAGTGAGGCCTGACGTGCCCGATTCAACCGCACCAGACCAGGCCGAAGCATCCGTTGCACTGACCTCCATTTTCTCGGTGACCGACAGGCCCGGCCCCGCCGTGCTTGTGCTCGAGGACGGCCGCCGATTCGTCGGCCGCAGCTACGGCAGCGAGGGACAGACGCTCGGCGAGATCGTCTTCTCCACAGGCATGACCGGCTACCAGGAAACGCTGACCGACCCGTCCTACGCCGGCCAGATCGTGCTGATGACCGCCCCGCACGTGGGCAACACCGGCATGAACGACGAAGACATGGAATCTCGGCAGATCTGGGTGGCTGGCTTCATCGTGCGCGAACCCGCTCGGATCGCCTCGAATTTTCGCGCCACCCGCACCCTCGACGATGACCTCGACGCAAATGGCGTCGTCGGCATCAGCGGCATCGACACCCGCGCGATCACCCGCCACATCCGCTCGGCGGGCGCCATGAAGAGCGGAATCTTCTCCGGCGATCTGTTCGGCCTGTCCGACAGCGAACAACTCGAACTCGTGCTCGGTGGCGCGGCTATGCGCGGTCGCAACCTGTCGCTCGAAGTCTCGACCGTTGAACCCTTCTCCATTCCCGCGCAGGGCGAACGCATCGGCTCCGTCGCAGTGCTCGACCTCGGCGTGAAGACCAGTACCCTCACCTATCTCGCCGAACGGGGCTTCGAGGTGCTCGTCCTGCCGCAGTCGGTCACCGCCGAACACGTTCTGTCGTTGAAGCCCTCCGCCCTGTTCTTCTCGAACGGACCGGGTGACCCGGCCGCTTCCGATGCCCACGTGGATCTGCTGCAGGAAGTGCTCCGCGCGGGTATTCCCTACTTCGGCATCTGCTTCGGCAACCAGCTGCTCGGCCGCGCCCTCGGGTTTCGCACCTACAAGCTGCCGTTCGGGCACCGTGGCATCAACCAGCCGGTTCTCGACAAAACCACCGGGCGGGTCGAGATCACTTCGCAAAACCACGGCTTCGCCGTTGACATGCCGATTGAGGGCGTGCATGCTTCTCGCACCGGATTCGGTCGGGTCGAGGTGAGCCACTACAGCCTCAACGACCAGGTGGTCGAGGGCATCCGCTGCCTCGATATCAACGCTTTCTCGGTGCAATACCACCCGGAGTCAGCCGCCGGCCCACACGACGCCAACCACCTTTTCGATCGATTCAGAGACGTTGTTCTGGCTGCGCAGTCAGCCGTTGCAGGAGAAACCAAATAATGCCCAAGCGCGACGATATCAACAGTGTTCTTGTCATCGGCAGCGGCCCGATCGTCATCGGCCAGGCCTGCGAGTTCGACTACTCCGGCACCCAGGCCTGCCGGGTGCTGCGCGAGGAGGGCGTGCGCGTCATCCTCGTCAACTCCAACCCGGCCACCATCATGACCGACCCCGATTTTGCCGACGCGACCTACATTGAACCGATCACGGCCGAAATTCTTGAGACGATCATCGCCAAGGAACGACCGGATGCGATTCTGCCCACCCTGGGCGGGCAGACCGCGCTCAACGCGGCGATCCAGCTGCACGAGCGTGGAATCCTCGAAAAGTACGACGTTGAGCTGATCGGGGCGAGCTTCGACGCCATCAACAAGGGCGAAGACCGAATGATCTTCAAGCAGCTCGTACTCGACGCCGGCGCCGACGTGGCCCGCTCCTTCATCGCCAAGACCGTCGATGAGGCTGTCGGCTACGCCGCTGACCTCGGTTACCCGCTGGTCGTTCGCCCCTCCTTCACCATGGGTGGCCTCGGCTCGGGCTTCGCCTACACCGAGGTGGAACTGCGCCGCATCGTCACCGACGGCCTGCACCACAGCCCGACCACCGAGGTTCTGCTCGAAGAGTCCATCCTCGGCTGGAAAGAGTACGAGCTCGAAATGATGCGCGACACGGCCGACAACACCGTCGTCGTCTGCTCCATCGAAAATGTCGACCCGGTCGGTGTGCACACCGGCGACTCGATCACCGTCGCGCCAGCGCTGACCCTGACCGACCGCGAGTTCCAGCACCTGCGCGACATCTCGATCGACATCATCCGCGCAGTCGGCGTCGACACCGGCGGCTGCAACATTCAGTTCGCCATCAACCCGGCCGACGGCCGGGTCATTGTGATCGAGATGAACCCGCGCGTCTCGCGCTCCTCCGCCCTGGCCAGCAAGGCAACCGGCTTTCCGATCGCCAAGATCGCCGCCAAGCTCGCCATCGGTTACCGTCTCGACGAGATTCCCAACGACATCACCGGGGTCACTCCGGCGAGCTTTGAACCGACCCTTGACTACGTTGTAGTCAAGGTGCCGCGCTTCGCGTTCGAAAAGTTCCCAGCTGCCGACCAGCGACTGACCACGACCATGAAGTCGGTCGGTGAGGCGATGGCCATCGGCCGCAGCTTCGCATCCGCTTTGCAAAAGGCCCTTCGCTCGCTAGAGAAGCGCGGATCGAGCTTTCACTGGGGCGAGGAAACCCGCACGGTCGACGAGCTGCTCGCCGTCGCCGAGATTCCTACCGATGGCCGCATCGTCACCGTGCAGCAGGCCCTGCGCCGCGGCGCGACGATCGACCAGGTCTTCACCGTGACCAAGATCGACCCGTGGTTCATCGACCAGATCGTGCTGATCAACGAGATCGCCGAGCAGGTCAGGGCCGCCGACCGTCTCGACCGCGACGTGATGATCCTGGCCAAAGACCACGGCTTCTCCGACGCCCAGATCGGCGAGTTGCGCGGCTTCGGTGAAGCGGATGTTCGCACCGTGCGTCACATTCTCGGCGTACGTCCGGTCTTCAAGACCGTCGACACCTGCGCGGGGGAGTTCCCAGCCCTCACGCCGTACCACTATTCCAGCTACGACGACGAGACCGAGGTTGTCGCGAGCGACCGCCGCAAGGTCGTCATCCTCGGCTCCGGACCCAACCGCATCGGCCAGGGCGTCGAATTCGACTACTCCTGCGTGCATGCCTCCTTCGCGCTGTCTGAGGCCGGCTACGAGACCATCATGATCAACTGCAACCCGGAGACGGTCTCCACCGACTACGACACGAGCGACCGGCTCTACTTCGAACCGCTTACGCTCGAAGACGTGCTCGAGGTCATCCACGCCGAAAGCCAGAGCGGCGAACTCGTCGGTGTGGTCGTGCAGCTGGGTGGCCAGACAGCCCTGGGCCTGGCTCGCGGCCTCGAAGCGGCCGGTATTCCCATTCTCGGTACCACCCCCGACGCAATCGACCTCGCCGAGGAACGCGGATTGTTCTCGAAGATTCTCGACGATGCCGGCCTGCTCGCGCCGCGCAACGGTACCGCGATCGACTTCGGCGGCGCCGTCGTTGTGGCCGAAGAAATCGGCTACCCGGTGCTCGTGCGTCCGAGTTACGTGCTCGGCGGCCGTGGCATGGAGATCGTCTACGACTCCCCATCGCTCGCTGACTACTTCACTCGCATGGCTGGGCAGGGAATCATCGGCGCCGGACATCCGCTCCTGGTCGACCGCTTTCTTGACGACGCCATTGAAATCGACGTCGACGCCATCTACGACGGCCACGAGCTGTACATCGGCGGCGTCATGGAGCACATCGAAGAGGCCGGTATCCACTCCGGCGACTCGAGCTGCACCCTGCCGCCGGTCACCCTTGGTCGCGCCGAAATCGACCGGGTGCGCGAAGCCACCCTCGGCATCGCCCGCGGTATCGGCGTGAAGGGCCTGCTCAACGTGCAGTTCGCCATTGGCGCCGGCGTGCTCTACGTACTCGAAGCCAACCCGCGCGCCTCCCGCACCGTGCCATTCGTGGCCAAGGCCCTCGGCATCACGCTGGCCAAGGTCGCAGCGCTCATCATGGTCGGTTCGACCATCGCCGAGCTCAAGGCCGAGGGCAAGCTGCCGCTCATCGACGGCTCGCGGGTACCGATCGAATCGCCGGTCGCCGTGAAGGAAGCGGTGCTGCCGTTCAACCGGTTCCGTACCCCGGAGGGCCTCGTCGTCGACTCGATCCTCGGCCCGGAGATGCGTTCCACCGGCGAGGTCATGGGCATCGACCGCGACTTTCCGCGGGCCTTCGCTAAGAGCCAGCTCGCCGCTTACGGCGGAATTCCCCTCTCCGGCACCGTCTTCGTGTCAGTCTCCGACCGGGACAAGCGCGCGATCATCCTGCCGATGCTGCGTTTGCAGCAGCTCGGCTACGATATAGCCGCGACCATCGGCACCGCCGAGGTCTTGCAGCGAAACGGGATTCGCGCGCGTGTGGTGACCAAGTTCAGCGAGAAGACGGGGGAGGACGACGTCTCGATCGTCGAACTCATCCGCCGCGAAGAGATCCAGATCGTCATCAACACCCCCGGTGGCAGCACTGCCCGGGCCGACGGTTACGAGATTCGTGCCGCCGCCGTGGCCGGCGACCTTCCCCTGTTCACCACGATCGCCGAGCTCAGCGCCGCGGTCGCCTCGATCGATTCGATTCGCGACGGGTTCGAGGTGACCTCACTTCAGGAGTACGCCACGGCCCGCACGGCGCTACTGTGAGCGGCGGCCCTGCTCTGTCGGCGCCGTCCTTCGGCGAACGCCTCGAGCGGGTTTTCGCCGACAGCGGCCAGCTGTGCGTCGGCATCGACCCGCACTCCTGGCTGCTCGACGACTGGAACCTGCCCGACACGGCTGCCGGAACTGAGTCCTTCGGTCGCACGGTCGTTGCCGCCGCAGCCGGCCGGGTCGGCATCGTCAAACCGCAGGTCGCCTTTTACGAGCGATTCGGCTCGGCCGGTTTCGTCGCCCTCGAGCGAGTTTTGTCTGATGCCCGGCAGGCCGGCCTGCTCGTGATCGGCGACGCCAAGCGCGGCGACCTCGGTACGAGCGTCGAGGCGTACGCGCAAGCCTGGCTCTCGCCCGGATCTCCGCTCGAAGTGGATGCCCTCACCCTCGCCGCGTACATGGGCGTCGGTTCGCTCGACTCGCCACTCACCCTCGCGGCAGCGTACGGCAAGGGAGTCTTCCTGCTCGCCGCGACCTCCAATCCGGAAGCCGGCGACATTCAGCGGGCTATCGTCGGTGACGGGCGCTATGCCGGTTCGAGCGTCGCCCGCGCTATTCTGGACGACGTTGCGGAGCGCAACGCGCGGGCAGCATCCGCTCGCCTGACGACCGGTCTGGGGTCGATCGGTGTCGTGCTGGGCGCCACCCTCGATTTGTCGTCATTCGGCATTGATCTAGAGGCGGCACCGACCGAATTTCGCACACCCGTGCTCGCGCCCGGCTTCGGACACCAGGGTGGGCATATTATGGATCTGACCTCGATATATGGTGGATACGCCGGAGGGGTTATCGTGAGTGAATCGCGTAGTGTGCTCTCGGCCGGAACCCACCGGATCGAAGAAGCCATTGAGCGCCGAGTAGCCGAAGTAGGTGCCGTCCGTGGCTGAAAACCGTCCCACCCCGCCCCAGGTTGATCGGGTGGCGGCGTCGCGCGTCGCCGTCGCGGCTCGTCGCGCCCGCGCCAAGGTCAAGTCCGAGGTCGCCTCCGGTCAACGTACCGCGCTCGAAGTTCTCGGCACGGCCATCGCCGACCCGATCGGGGTCGAGGGCCGCCTAAGAGTGACCGAGTTGCTCGTGAGTATCCCGGCGATCGGCGTGACCAAGATGCAGCGCATCATCCACCGCCTCGAAATCTCACCGTCCAAGCGCCTCGGTGGCCTCGGTCGGCACCAGCGCGATCGCCTTCGGGATTTTCTCTCCGAGCGATCGACCGTGCGCAAGAATACCGCCGACTCCAAACTCATCGTTCTCGCCGGACCCACCGCGGTCGGCAAGGGAACCGTCGCCGGGTACATTCGCGAGAACTACCCCGACGTGCTGCTCTCCGTCTCGGCGACGACCCGGGCAGCACGCCCGGGGGAGACCGAGGGCCTCAGCTACTACTTTGTCTCCGATGAGGAGTTCGACCGCATGGTGGAGGCCGGCGAACTGCTGGAGTGGGCCAAGGTGCACAACGCCTACCGCTATGGCACCCCGCGCGGCCCGGTCGACGCGGCTATCGCCGCGGGCAACAGCGTGCTGCTCGAAATTGACCTGCAGGGCGCTCGCGCCGTGCGCCGCGCCATGCCCGAAGCTCGTCTGGTGTTCCTGCTGCCGCCGAGCTGGGACGAACTGGTGCGTCGGCTGATCGGCCGTGGCACCGAAGATTCGGCCGAGCAGGCGCGTCGGCTGGAGACCGCGAAGCTCGAATTGGCCGCCCAGGGGGAGTTCGATTATCGCGTTATTAACCACGATGTCGCCGAGGCCGCTCGCGAGGTCGTAGACTTGATGGAGATCCGCGCTGCAACGAGCCTGTCGTAGCGCCCGTTTCTGCTGAATTCATACGTGTATTACGACACGTATCCGCAAGCTCGCACAGGCCGCAGGCCGTGCTCTATTAGGAGTGTGACACCAATGGCGAACAAGCCCACTGGCATCATTGACCCGCCCATCGACGACCTGCTCTCCAAGGTCGACTCGAAGTATGCTCTAGTGATTTTTGCGTCTAAGCGTGCGCGTCAGATCAACGACTACTACGCCGACCTGCACGAAGGCAGCCTGTTCGACAACGTCGGACCGCTCGTCGACTCGACCGTCGAAGACAAGCCGCTTTCGGTGGCCCTGCGCGAGATCAACGACGACAAGCTCGTTTCCCGCCCGATCGTCGAGGCCTAGTCCCGGCCCAAGAGCGACAAACTCTAAAGCGCGCAGGATGAAGACACCTCGCACGATCGTCGTCGGTATCACCGGCGGCATCGCAGCGTACAAGGCCGTCAATATCGTGCGCGCTTTTGTGTTGCACGGCGACTCTGTGCACGTCGTCGCCACCGCGGCCGCCCTGCGGTTTGTCGGTAAGCCGACGCTCGAGGCGATTTCCCGCAATCCAGTGCATACCGACCTGTATGAGGGGGTCGCTGAGGTACGCCATGTGGCCATCGGCCAGTGTGCCGACCTCATTGTGGTCGCTCCGGCCACGGCCAACAGCATCGCCAAACTCGCCGCCGGCCTCGCCGACGATCTGCTCGGCAACACCATCCTGGCCAGCACAGCGCCGCTCGTGATCGCCCCGGCCATGCACACCGAAATGTGGAACAATCCGGCGACGGTGGCGAATGTGGCGGTGCTGCGCTCCCGCGGCATCACGATCGTGGGCCCCGGTGTCGGCCGTCTGACCGGAACCGATACCGGGGCCGGGCGGATGGAGGAACCGGAGATCATCGTTGCGGTGGCCCTGGCTATTCTTGATCGGGCGCCGTCTGCGGGGAAGGCGGCGGCATCCGCTCGGCAGGATCTGGCTGGACGACACGTGCTGATCAGCGCCGGCGGCACCCGGGAACCGCTCGACCCGGTGCGCTACCTCGGCAACCGGTCCAGTGGTATGCAGGGCGTCGCGCTCGCGCAGGCCGCGCTCGCTCGTGGGGCTCGGGTCACTCTGGTCGCAGCTAACCTCGAGGTGCCGGTTCCGACCAACGTGTCGTGCGTGCTGGTCGGCAGCGCTCAGGAGATGCTGGAGGCCATGACGACGGCCGCTGCGGCGGCCGACGTGATCATCATGGCCGCCGCCGTCGCCGACTACCGGCCGAAGAGCGTGCAGCTTGGCAAGATCAAGAAAGACGAGGTCGGCGACACCCTCACGCTCGAACTGGTCAAAAATCCGGACATTCTGGCCGGACTGTCTGCTTCCCGCAGACCGGGCCAGCTGATCATCGGCTTCGCCGCCGAAACCGAAGCGGATGCCGACCGGCTGCTCGCGCTCGGCCGAGAGAAAATGGCCCGAAAGGGCTGCGACTTTCTGGTGGTTAACCGGGTCGGTTATGTCGATGGGGAAACCGTAGGATTCGGCACGGAACGTAACGCAGTGACGGTGCTCGATCGCGGCGGAGTTATAGTGAATGAGGCCTCCGGAAGCAAAATGTCGGTGGCCAATTGCATACTAGACCTGGCCGGTTAGCCTCCGCTTCGACCGGTCTGCAGCACATTCAACTTGGACGTTTTCATTCAAAACTATGTTTTTAAATAAACAGAGACGAGCCAGATGAGCGATCTTCGCCTCTTCACCTCGGAATCAGTTACCGAGGGTCACCCTGACAAGATCTGCGACCAGATCTCCGACAGCATCCTCGATGCGCTCCTCACCGACGACCCGCACAGCCGCGTCGCGGTTGAGACCCTCGTCACCACGGGGCTCGTGCACGTGGCCGGCGAGGTCACCACGGAGGCCTACGTCGAGATCCCGTCGATCGTGCGTAAATGTATCACTGACATCGGCTACGACTCTTCCGAAGTCTGGTTCGACGGCCGCTCCTGCGGCGTCGAGATCTCCATCGGTGGCCAGTCACCCGACATCGCCCAGGGCGTGGACAACGCTTTCGAAACACGCGAGCAGTCCAGCCTTGACGACTTCGACCGGCAGGGTGCCGGTGACCAGGGCATCATGTTCGGCTATGCCACCCGGGAAACGCCCGAACTCATGCCTATCCCGATCTGGATCGCCCACCGTCTGGCCGAACGGCTCGCGTTCGTGCGCAAGAGCGGGGAGCTCGATTACCTGCGCCCCGACGGCAAGACCCAGGTGACCATCGGCTATGACGGCATCGTTCCGCGCACCGTCGAAACCGTTGTGGTCTCCACCCAGCACGCCCCCTCCGTGACGACCGAACAGCTGCGCGTCGAGGTTGAAGAGCTCGTGATCCGCCCGGTACTCGACCGGATCGACCTCGACTCCTCATCGCTGGCCACCCTGATCAACCCCACTGGGCGCTTCGAGATCGGAGGACCGCAGGGCGACGCCGGCCTCACCGGGCGCAAGATCATCATCGACACCTACGGCGGGTCTAGCCGGCACGGCGGCGGCGCCTTCAGCGGCAAAGACCCCTCCAAGGTCGACCGTTCGGCTGCCTACGCCATGCGCTGGGTCGCCAAGAACGCCGTCGCCGCCGGCCTCGCCGAGCGCCTCGAAGTGCAGATTGCCTACGCGATCGGCAAGGCGTCACCGGTGGGCCTGTACGTCGAAACCTTCGGCACCGGCGTGCTCCCCGACAAGGAGATCACCGCGGCCATTCGCGCGGTCTTCGACCTGCGGCCAGCCGCCATTATCCACTCGCTTGACCTGCTGCGCCCCATTTATGCGCAGACGGCGACGTACGGCCACTTCGGCCGCGAGCTGCCCGACTTCACCTGGGAACGCCTCGACAAGGTCGACGACCTGCGCAGCGCCGCCGGCCTCTGAACTACGGCCCAATCATGACGCACACCGGCCGCGTCGCACGGGTGCTGATCGATTCCCCGCTGCCGCAACTGGACCACCTGTTCGACTACGGAGTACCCGCCGAACTGGTCGGGCAGGTGGCCGTGGGGGTGCGGGTCAAGGTGCCGTTTCGCTCCGGCGGGCGGGTCGTTGACGCCTATGTGATCGAGCTGTTCGATCCGCGGTCTGAGTCCGCTTCGACAACGGATGCCGCCTACTGCGGCGCACTCAGCCCGCTCGACTCGGTCGTTTCTACGGCGGTTGTACTCACGCCAGCTGTCTGGAAGCTGGCGCGCCGACTGGCGGATCGGGCGGCGGGGAACGCGAGTGACATCATCCGTCTCGCCGTGCCGCCGCGCCAGGTGCGCGTCGAAAAGGCCTGGCTGGCGGCACGGGCTGCACTGACCGATTCGTCCTCGGATGCGCAGACGGCCACGCCTGCGCCGTCAACCGCATCGATCGCCCTGGCCGCGCCCGCCTTCGTCGGCTACCCGACCGGTCGTCTCGACAGCGCCATCATCGAACACCAACGGGTCGCCGTCGCAGCGATCCCCGAGCTCGTACAGCTCGAAGACGGCACGACAATCGGCCGCTGGGCGCAGACTCTGGCCGAACTCGCCGTCGCTACCCTCGGTACCGGGCAGACGGCCATCCTCTGTGTGCCCGATTTTCGCGACCAGGATCAGGTACAAGCGGCGCTGGCCCAGCTCGCCCCGACCCTGCCGCTCAGTCGGGTGGACGCCCGGCAGCTGAACCCCGACCGCTACCGCGCCTTCCTGGCGTGTCTGGAACCTGTGCCACGCATCATCCTCGGCAACCGCTCGGCCGTCTACGCCCCCGCGCAGGACCTGGGCCTCATCGCGCTCTGGGACGACGGCGACCCGCTCTACACGGAGCCGCTCAGTCCGTACGTGAACACCCGCGACGCGGCACTGGTGCGTCAGGCAGACAGTGACAGCGCGCTGGTATTTCTTGGTCATTCCCGCAGCGTTGAAACCCAACGCCTGGTCGAACTGGGCTACCTCGCCGACGTGAGCCCAGCCGCCGATCGACACCCGCGCATCATCCCGACCGATTATCAATCTGAGCCCGACCAGCAAGCTCGGGCGGCCCGCATCCCCTCGGCGGCGTGGCAGGCCGCCCGCGAGGCACTAGGCCACGGGCCCGTGCTGGTGCAGGTCGCGAGCCCCGGCTATGCGCCCATGCTCGCTTGCCAAAGCTGCAAGAAGGCCGCCCGGTGCACGCATTGCCAGGGGCCGCTTGGCCTGAAGTCGGCCTCGGCCGTGCCCTCCTGTCGCTGGTGCGGCGCCCTCGCCGCCGGCTGGACCTGCGCGCAGTGTGAGGGCACCAAGCTGCGTGTGGTGACGCTCGGAACCGGACGTACCGCCGAAGAGCTCGGCCGAGCCTTTCCGGGGGCGCGAGTGATCGTCGCCGACGGTGACCACACCATTCAGACCCTCGGTGCCGAGCCGGCCCTGGTCATCGCGACCCGGGGTGCCGAACCGGTTCCGACCGGAGGCTACCGCGCAATTCTCATTCTTGACGGCGAACGCATGCTCGCCCGGGAATCCTTGCGCGTTGGCGAGGACTGCCTGCGCTGGTGGGCCAATGCTGCCGCACTGGCCGCCCCCGGCGCTCCCGTAATTCTCGCCGGAGTCGGCGGGGCGCTCGCCCGCGCGCTCAACGCCTGGCGCCCAAACATTTTCGCTGCGAGTGAGCTCGCCGACCGCCGCCAGCTACGGTTTCCGCCGGCCGTGCGAGTCGCCTCCGTCACCGGAACCGCTGCCGATGTCGACGTCGCCCTCGCCGACCTCGGCACGGTGGCCGGCCTCGACGTGCTCGGCCCGGTCGACACCGAGGCGCCACTGGTTCGTGCGGTTGTGCGATTCGGCTATGCCCGCGGGGACGAAGTGGCTCATGCGCTCAAGGCGGCGGTCGTGCGCAATGCCGCCAAGCGCCGCAAACCGAAGTCCGGTTCGTTTCAACCGGCACCTACACTTAAAGTTCGATTCGATGACCCGGAGCTGCTCTAAATGAAAATCGTCTTTGCCGGCACGCCCGAGGTCGCCGTACCCAGCCTCGCGGCCCTGGCCAGTACCGATCACGAGATTGTAACCGTGATCACCCGAGCGGATGCCCCGCTCGGCCGCAAGCGCACCCTCACGCCATCGTCGGTCGCGCTGGCTGCCGCCGAGCGAGGTAACCCGGTTCTCAAGACTAACCGGCTCGACGCCGACGCGACCGACACTATCCGTGCACTGAAGCCGGACCTTGGAGTTATCGTCGCCTACGGCGGAATTGTGCGCGAACCCCTGCTCTCGGTACCGCGCCTCGGCTGGATCAACCTGCATTTTTCCCTCTTACCGCGGTGGCGCGGGGCTTCTCCGGTTCAGCGCGCGGTGATCGCCGGTGACGAGCTAATCGGTGCCGCGGTGTTCCAGCTGGTCCCTGAGCTCGATGCCGGTGGCGTGTTCGGCAGCTTTTCCCAGCCGCTCGGAGCACATTCCACATCGGGAATGCTTCTCGAGCGACTCAGCCACAGTGGGGCCGACTTGCTTCTGCGGGTCGTGGCCGACCTCGCCGCCGGTACCGGCCAGGCTGTGCCGCAGACCGGCGAGGTCACCCTTGCTTCGAAACTGGGCAGGGAGGACGCGCGTATCGATTTCGGCCAGCCAGCGGCATCCGTTTATAACCGTATTCGCGGCGTGACCCCCGAACCTGGCGCCTTCACCACGGTGAACGGGGCCGTTCTCAAACTTCTCGAGGTCACTCCGAGCGTCGACGAGCCGAACCTTCCTGTCGGAACTATTGTGCAGTGCGAAAAGACAGTGCTCGTGGGCACGCAGACCGAACCGCTGGTTTTGCTGCGCGTGCAACCGGCTGGAAAGACAGCAATGACAGCGAACGACTGGTGGCGCGGAGTGGCAGCAGAATCGGTGATCGCATCATGAGCGACGATCGCTCGCGGGGGAACCTGTCGGGTGCGACCCGTTCTGACCGGTCCGCCGGCGGCGGCGGCCGTTCTGGGGAAGCACGTTCTGGCGGCGCAGCCCCCTCCGATTCCGCGCCGTCTCGCGGCGCCTCGCACGTCCGCCAGCCCCAAGCCGATTTCGTGCAGCCGGCCCGTCGCATCGCGTACGAGGTGATTGCTGCCGTACGCGAGTCCGACGCCTACGCGAACCTGTTACTGCCGACCCGCATTCAGCGCGCCGCCCTCAATACAGCGGATGCCGCCCTCGCGACCGAGCTCACCTACGGCACCTTGCGCATGCAGGGGTTTTATGACCGAGTGATCGCCCTCGCTGCGAACCGTCCCGTCACCGCGATCGACCCCGCAATTCTCGACGTGCTGCGTCTCGGCGCGCACCAGCTTCTCGCCACCCGGGTCGCCACCCACGCGGCGGTCAACGAATCGGTGTCGCTCGCCAAGCAGGTCGGCTCGCGTTCCGCGACCGGATTCACTAACGGGGTGCTGCGCACGATCTCCCGATCGAGCGTGGAGGAATGGCGCGACCTGGTGTTGCAGAGCTCGGTCAACGCCGACGATCGGCTCGCCGCCGAATTCTCCCACCCAGCCTGGATCGTGCGCGCTTTTCGAAAGGCGCTGCAGGCTGGGGGCCACGAAAATGAGCTCGCCGACCTGCTCGCCGCCGACAATATGGCCGCCAAGGTCAACATGGTTGCTCTGCCGGGCCTGGCGACCGATGCTGATCGGGAGCGTTTGGGACTCGCTGATGAATTCTCCCCGGTCGGTTTCGTGCTCGACGCCGGTGACCCGTACCATCTGGTGACCTCGACGGAAGGCCGCGTTCGCGTGCAGGACGAGGGGTCACAGATCGCCGCCCTAGCGCTCAGCCGGGCGCGGCCGATCATTGCAGGGGAGCGGTGGCTCGACCTCTGCGCCGGCCCCGGCGGCAAGGCTGCCCTGCTCGCCGCCGAAGCACGCGCCAGGGGAGCCGTGCTCGTAGCGAACGAGCTCGTACCGGCCCGGGCAGCCCTCGTGCGCACCGCCCTCGCGGCTCTGCCGGAAACGATTCCGGTATGGGAAGTGGACGGCACCACGATCGGTCAGACGCACCCGAACACCTTCGACCGCATTCTGCTCGACGCGCCGTGCACGGGCCTCGGTGCCCTGCGCCGCCGGCCGGAGGCGCGCTGGCGTAAGCAGCCCAAGGACGTTGCCGACCTTGCCGGCCTGCAGTCCGGACTCATTGACGCAGCCCTGCTCGCGCTCAAGCCAGGTGGCATCCTCGCCTACGTCACGTGCTCGCCGCACACCGCCGAGACCCGCGCGATCGTCGCCCTGGCGATGCGCAAGGCTGGCGGAACCGTGAGGGCGCTCGACACGGCTGCCATCGTGCAGTCGTTCAGCGGCGCGAACCTCGATTTGCCTGCCGATACCGGAAGCGTTCAGCTGTGGCCGCACCGCCACGGCACCGATGCCATGTTCATCACGCTGCTACAACGCGCCCTCTAGCCTCGCGTTTCGTTCCTGTCCACGCACGCGAACGGATGCGTGTGCCCGCTTTGGGTAGCAGCAACGACGGGTACCGTCGCGGCTACCCACATCGGGCGCGGTCACGCTGGCGGCTGCACGGCACTCGAGCGCATTACAGATCGCCCGCAGCGTGAAATAACGGATGGCCTTGGCCCGATTCCATCAGGTGAGGTTGGCCATCAGCGAGTCCGCGGAACTATTTCGAAGTCCATCTCGATCCACACCATCGCGTTACTGGCTGGCTCAACGTTTATCGATAAACGTTTACCTGCGGTTTTTTCGCGAAATTCGCAATCAGTTCCAGAAACGGATGCTGTCGCTTGTCTTCCCGATCACCGCACGCGACGTGAGGTCTAAATATTCTCATCCGAACATCCGAACATCCAAACATCCAAGGGAACATGGTTACCCTTGCGTTAGTAAAAGAACTAAATTCAGATGCATGTTCGATTGTATGGGCGTTGCGAGCATATCAAAATATGCCTGAGTGTTCCTTATTCGGAATGTTTTCTCGTTAGCTCACGGTAAAAAAGATCTAAATTCACCTGCGTCGTGAATTGAGTTTCTCTCGTTTTTGTGTTCGATTCGGGGTAGAATTGTGGTGAAGGAGGCAATGGCGCCCATGTTTATGGAAAACCC
>NZ_PJJK01000074.1:0-24594 GCF_002929785.1 Cryobacterium sp. Y62
CACCCACGCCCGAAAATCAGAAAACCCGCCAAACCGAAATCAAGATTCCTTCAAAGGTCGACCGGTGGATTCAGGCTAAGTGACATCGCAGGTGCTCGGACCACCGACTCGCGCAAGCGGCTCACGGCATACGGTCGCAATATTGCGGCGCTGCCCCTCGACTTGTGCTTGGCCCGGATGGTCCTGGAGGCCGGAGGCAATGGCGCGCTTCGCGAGGTACTCATCATGACGCGGCGGCAGAAACGGTGAGCAGCAAGAGCAGAGCCAGGGCGGCGACCCCTGCGATAGGGGATACCTTCGGGCGGGCTGTGCCAACGGAGGCTGCCGGTCTGTCCGGTTCTTCCACTGTGCTGAGGTTGGGCCCTGTTGGGGCTGGGTGGTCAGGTAGTTGCTGGGCTTGGTGGACCGCAGGCCGCGTTGAAGAGCCCTTCCCAGCTGTCCTGCCAGGGCCAAGTGAGGCAGGTGGAAGACCGGCCTCCTGGCGGACCTAGCGAGGCGGCCCGGGGCCGCGATCATCCACCGCACGTCGTCCGGCGTACAGTCCGGTGACGTCACCGTGCACGGTGACGCCGGTCGGGAGCGAGGGCAGACCAAGCAGCCGCTCGATCCCACTCCGCGGGCAAGAGTGGATGTTCAACCGGTCCGGCTGCACTACTGAGTTAGAGAGGTCCGTCAGTTCCAGGTGAACCCCGTCCGGGTCACTGAAGAAGAGCATCGCGATACCGAAACCGTCGAGGTCCGTGACCCGGCCGTGCTTGGTTCCCGCTCCGAGTCGCAACAGCGAGGGGGCGGGCAGGCGCCCGGCGCCGCCCAGCCCAGGGCTCTTGATCTCATAGAGGTGAATCCGGCAAGTGGGTTTTCCGTTATACATGTTATCCATTTCACGGCCCGAGGAGGGCGGCCCCCTACTGCTCGGGGTCGGTGGCCGCCAGCACCACAACGGGTGTGGCAGCGGCACCGCGCGCGGGCGCTTAGGGCCCGTAAATCAAAGACACGCGTAACTCGGCATCTCACGTGCTGAGATCACCTTTGTTGGGCGAACTTTCCTGGGCTCACGCTGTAGTTCCACTCGCCATGGAAGTCGTGCCTGGTCAGGTGCTGGGTTTCCAGATCTGCCATTTCGCGGTCAGTGATCTTGATGCCTTTGGGGTAGATGCTCCCGTCGAGCTCGGCAGTGACGGTCTCACGCCAGCCGCCCGGGCCACCGCCGCGACCCCGCCATGACCAGCACGCGAGCCTCAGCCCCCATCAGCAACCGTCGCTGACGCTCATCAAGATGCGGGAACAACGCGGCGAACTTGACTGCCAGCGACTCTTCGACCTCCACGGGAACCGACACAGCACTGCCATGGCACCCCAAACGGCATGCGTCTAGGTTATTTACTTACGAGCCCTTAGTCGCGGCGGGTTACCTGGATAGCGCCGGTGTCGGTATGGTCGGCGGGCAAGGGGCGGGCGTTCGGAATCTTACTGCCGAGCACCATAGCGACCACGTCGCGGGCGATCGCCTGCGGGGTGAGGCCGACGCGCTCCAGGATCTGGGCGCGGGTGCCGTGGTCGAGGAACTGGTCGGGCAGGCCGAGTTCGGTCACCGCGGTGTCCACACCGGCTTCCCGCAGATCCTGCCGGATACGGGTACCGATTCCGCCGACCCGAATGCCGTCTTCGATCGTGACCACGATGCGGTGGGCGGCGGCGAGGGTGATGATGCTGCGCGGCACCGGCGCGACCCAGCGCGGATCGACGACCGTCGCTCCAATGCCCTGCGCGGCGAGCCGGTCAGCCACGTCGAGTCCGATCGCGGCCATGGGACCAACCGTGACAATCAGCACATCCTGTTGGGTCGCTTCCTGCAGCACGTCGACGCCATCGTCGAGGCGGCGGATGGCCTCGAGCTCCAGGCCGACGGTGCCCTTGGGATAGCGCAAGACCGTGGGGCCGTCCTCGACGGCGACGGCCTCAGCCAGTTCTTCGCGCAGGCGCACGGAGTCCCGCGGCGCGGCCAGACGAATGTTGGGGACGACCTGCAGAATGGCAAGGTCCCACATACCGTGATGGCTTGGGCCATCCGGACCGGTGACGCCGGCGCGGTCGAGCACGAAGGTGACGCCGGCTTTGTGCAGGGCCACATCCATCAGCACCTGGTCGAAAGCCCGGTTGATGAAGGTGGCATAGAGGGCCACAACCGGGTGCAGGCCGCCGAAGGCCAGCCCGGCGGCGCTCGTCACGGCGTGCTGTTCGGCGATGCCCACGTCGTGCACGCGAGCCGGAAAACGTTCGGCCATCTTGTGCAGCCCGGTCGGGCGCAGCATGGCGGCGGTGATACCGACGATCCGCTCGTTCTCGGTGGCCAGTCGCAACAATTCGTCGGCAAAGACCGAGGTCCAGGATGCCGCGCCCGGCCCTTCGATGGATTCGCCGGTTTCCGGGTCGATCTGCCCGACCGCGTGGAACTGGTCGGCCGTGTCTTGCACGGCCGGGTCGTAGCCCTTGCCTTTCTGGGTGATGGCGTGCACAATGACCGGCGCGCCGTAGCCCTTGGCTTGAGTGAGGGCCTCCTCCATAGCGTGCACGTCGTGCCCGTCAATGGGACCGATGTACTTGATGTCGAGGTTGGAGTAGAGCGCTTCGTTGTTGGTGACCTTGCTGAGGAACCCGTGCAGGCCGCCGCGTACCCCGCGATACATTGCCCGACCGGGTGCGCCGAGTTTGTCGAACACCTTCTGACTGGTCAGGTAGGCATCGCGGTAGGCCGCGCGGGTGCGCACCGTGTTCAGGAAGCGCGCCATACCGCCGATCGTCGGCGCGTAGGATCGGCCGTTGTCGTTGACCACGATGATGAGTCGACGCGTGTTGTCGTCGCTGATGTTATTGAGGGCTTCCCAGGTCATGCCGCCGGTCAGCGCGCCGTCGCCCACGACGGCGACCACGTGCCGGTCGGTCTGGCCAGTCATCTCGAAGGCTCGGGAGATACCGTCGGCCCAGGACAGTGAGCTGGAGGCGTGCGAGCTTTCGACGATGTCGTGCTCCGACTCTGAACGTTGCGGATAGCCGGCGAGACCGTCGAACGAACGCAGCTTGCTGAAGTCCTGACGGCCGGTGAGGAGCTTGTGCACGTAGGACTGGTGGCCGGTATCGAAGACGATCGCGTCGGTCGGTGAATGGAACACCCGGTGGATGGCGATGGTTAGTTCGACGACGCCGAGGTTCGGCCCGAGGTGTCCGCCGGTCTTCGAAACCTCGCGCACCAGAAACCGTCGAATATCGGCGGCTAGCTGTGGCAGCTGCTCTTTCGAAAGACCATCGAGGTCCCGCGGACCGTGAATCCTCTCCAGAAGGATCATCCGTCATACCTTTCATGCTGCTATACAAAACAGTGCTATACGGATCAAGCCAAACCGGCGCGCAGACCCGAGTGAATCGAGTCTACGCGCCGGTGTCGTGCTGGTAGAGCGAGGTGCTGGCAGCGCCCTGGTTCGCTCAGACGAGCGAACGCAGTACGTACTGCAGGATGCCGCCGTTGCGGTAGTACTCGGCTTCACCCGGGGTGTCGATGCGCACGATAGCGTCAAACTCGATCGGTGCCTTGCCGGCGGCCGAGAATTCACTCGGAACGCAGGTCACGCGCACGGTCTTCGGCGTGGTGCCGTTGTTCAGCGCGGTGATGCCGGAGATCGAGACGATCTCGGTGCCATCGAGACCGAGCGAGTCGGCAGTTTCGCCGATCGGAAACTGCAGGGGCACAACGCCCATGCCGATGAGGTTCGAGCGGTGGATGCGCTCGAAGCTCTCAACGATGACAGCCTTGATCCCGAGAAGACTCGTGCCCTTGGCTGCCCAGTCCCGGCTGGAACCCGAACCGTACTCCTTGCCTCCGAAGATGACGAGCGGGGTACCGGCCGCCTGGTAGTTCTGGCTGGCATCGTAGATATCAGCCTGCGGGCCGCTCGCGACGGTGAAGTCGCGGGTGAAGCCACCCTCGACGTTGTCGAGGAGCTGGTTGCGCAGACGGATGTTCGCGAAGGTTCCCCGAATCATGACCTCGTGGTTGCCACGGCGCGAGCCGTAGGAGTTGTAGTCTCCACGGGCGATGCCGTGCTCGGCCAGATAGCGGCCGGCGGGGCCATCCGCTTTGATCGAACCGGCAGGGCTGATGTGGTCGGTGGTGACCGAGTCGCCGAGCTTGGCGAGCACGCGAGCACCACTGATGTCGACGACCGGGCTGGTCTCGAGCGTCATACCGTCGAAGTACGGGGGCTTGCGCACGTAGGTACTCTCGGCATCCCAGGCGAAGGTATCGCCGATGGGGGTGTGCAGGGACTTCCAGCGGTCGTCACCCTCGAAGACACCGGCGTACTGCGTCTCGAACATGTTGGAGTCGATCGACTCGTCGATGGTCTTCTGCACCTCGTCGGCGTCGGGCCAGATGTCCTTGAGGAACACGTCGTTGCCCTCGGTGTCCCTGCCGAGCGAATCGGTGTCGAAGTCGAAGTTCATCGTGCCGGCGAGGGCATAAGCGATGACCAGCGGCGGGCTCGCGAGGTAGTTCATCTTCACGTCGGGGTTGATGCGTCCCTCGAAGTTGCGGTTGCCGGAGAGCACTGCGGTGACGGCGAGGTCGTTGTCCTGCACGGCCGAGGAGATTTCGTCTTCGAGCGGGCCGGAGTTACCGATGCAGGTGGTGCAGCCGTAGCCGACGAGGTAGAAGCCGAGGTCTTCGAGGTACCCGTTGAGACCGGCCTTCGCGTAGTACTCGGTGACGACCTTGGAGCCGGGTGCGAGAGTGGTCTTGACCCACGGCTTGCTCTTGAGTCCCTTGAGGCTCGCGTTGCGGGCCAGCAGACCGGCCGCGAGCATGACGCTCGGGTTGGACGTGTTGGTGCACGAGGTGATGGCCGCGATGGCTACCGAACCGTTGTCGATCGTGAACTCGCGACCGTCCGAAAGTTTCACGTCGGTAGGCTGCGGGTGCGACTTCGTCGGGTGGCTGGTGTGGCGCACCAGACTGCTCTGATAGGCGTGCTCGTGCGCGGTTTCTTCATCCTGCGAGGTGAGGCCGAGCGGGTCAGAGGCGGGGAACGTACCCTCTATTGCAGCATCCACCAGGGAGACGGGGGCGTTGGTGTAGTTATCTAGGTCGCGCTCGAACTGCGACTTCGACTCGGAGAGGATGATGCGGTCCTGCGGGCGCTTCGGTCCGGCGATGGAGGGAACGACCGTGGAGAGGTCCAGCTCGAGATACTCGCTGAAGTTGGGGACCTTGTCAGGGTTGTGCCAGAGGCCCTGCAGCTTCGAGTAGGCCTCGACCAGGGCGACCTGCTCTTCACTGCGACCGGTGAGGCGCAGGTAGCCGAGGGTGACATCGTCGATCGGGAACATGGCAGCCGTCGAACCGAACTCGGGGCTCATGTTACCGATGGTCGCGCGGTTGGCGAGCGGCACGGAGGCGACACCGGCACCATAGAATTCGACGAATTTGCCGACCACGCCGTGCTTGCGAAGCATCTGCGTGATGGTGAGCACGACATCCGTTGCGGTGACGCCGGCCGGGATGATGCCGGAGAGTTTGAAGCCGACAACCTTGGGAATGAGCATGGAGACCGACTGGCCGAGCATGGCCGCTTCGGCTTCGATTCCGCCGACGCCCCAGCCGAGCACGCCGAGCCCGTTGACCATGGTGGTGTGCGAGTCGGTGCCGACGCAGGTGTCTGGATACGCCTGCAGAACGCCGTTGACCTCTCGCGTCATGGTGACGCGGGCGAGGTACTCGATGTTGACCTGGTGCACGATTCCGGTTCCCGGAGGAACGACCTTGAAGTCGTCGAACGCGGTCTGGCCCCAGCGGAGGAACTGGTAGCGCTCACCGTTGCGCTCGTATTCGATCTCGACGTTGCGCTCGAACGAGTCGGTCGTGCCGAACAGGTCGGCGACAACGGAGTGGTCGATGACCATTTCGGTCGGGGCGAGCGGGTTGATCTTTTTTGCATCGCCGCCGAGGTCGACGAGGGTTTCACGCATGGTGGCGAGGTCGACGATGCAGGGAACGCCGGTGAAGTCTTGCATGACGACGCGAGCCGGCGTGTACTGGATCTCGGTGTCGGGTTCCGCGGTGGGAACCCACGAGCCGAGGGCACGAATATGCTCGGCGGTGATGTTGGCTCCATCTTCGGTGCGGAGGAGGTTCTCCAGCAGCACCTTCAGGCTGTATGGCAATTTGTCGTAACCGTCGACCGCGTCCAGACGAAAGACTTCATAGTCTGTCGAACCAACGCGCAGGGTGTCTTTGGCTCCGAAGCTATTTACCGCGGTACTTTTTGAATCCGACACAGTGCCCTCTCCGTTGTAGGAGCCGACGGGAAACCGGCGGCAATCCTCAATTCTTGTGACAGGCACAACCTCGTGCCAGCAAGGCAAGCCTTACCAGCGGATGCCGGGAGCTGCCTTTTTCCATCGAGTTGCTCCGACGAGTGCTCGTCGGTCAACTATCTTGACGTCAAGATAACTCTAGCAGTGCACCCATGCCGGCTGAGGTCGATTCTCAGACCGCGTCGGCGGCATCCGCTTTGCGATAAACGGAACGCACCATGAGCCAGGACACGACGAGCAGCGGTGCGTAGAGCGGAATGCCCATGAGCAGCTTCATCGAGGCGAGCAGTTCGACGTTATTGGCGAGGTAGAGCGGCAGCTGCACAGCGAGGCGGGCAAGAAACAGGCCGGTCCAGCACAGAGTGAGAATGGTCAGCACGCGGCGCTTGCTGGCGTCGAGGCGCCAGGCGACGCCGTCACCCATAAGAAACCCGACGGCGACGCCGATCAGCGGCCAGCGCACGAGCACGGAGACGAGCAGGACGGCGCCGTAGCCGGCGTTGGTCCACAGGCCGACCAGGAAAAAATCGGAGGGCTTGCCGGAGAACAGTGCCAGCGCGACGCTGATCGCGGTGCCGACCAGTCCCCCGAGCGCCGGCGTCGTCGTCTGCCTGGTGATCGCGCGCAGGGCGACGAAGATCACGCCGATGACCAGCGGAGCGACGAGTGAGGGAAGCAGTGTGCCGATCGGGTCACTCGTCACATCTGTCGACGGGTCGATGGTCAGTGTATAGGTGACCAGAAAGACCAAGCCGGGCAATACAGCCTCGATCAGTCCGCGGATGCCGCCCATCGCCTTTAATAGGGCCTGGCCGCTGATCGGCTCCGCTTCGGTCGCCGCGCCGAATCCAGCTCGGCGGGCTGCCCCGGCCATCGACTCGGCGAACAAGGCTGACGCGGTCTGCGCCTGCTCCGGCGTCGGAGCGGGTGCCGGCGCCGCTTCTGGCGTCGGCACCGGATTGTGCGCTTCATCGCGCTGGCCCTGCTGGCCGTTCTGACCGGGGGTGTCGCTCATGGCTCGTTAGACCGTGGCGGTCTCGGTCGCGCCGGTGGGCGAGGCGGGCATGCGCAGCGGAATCAGATCACGCGGCGGCATCGGGGTTCCCCCGCGCACGACGACGAGACTGCGGAACAGATCTTCAATCTGGGCTGCGGCATTCGGATCGATGGCGCCCTCGCCCGCGATCACGCCACGGAGGAACCAGCGTGGGCCGTCGACGCCGATGAAACGGGCCAGGCGGGTGACACCGCCGGCTTCCTGACCGGCCGCAACCGGAATCTCGGCGACGAGTTCTGGGCCGAACGGGCCCTCGCGTGGTGTCGTGGTACCACCCTGCTTGCCTATCTGGTCGGCGATCTGATCGCGAATCTCATGCCACAAGCCGCTCGACCGCGGAGCGGCGAACGGCTGCACCTGCAGCGTCGACCCGGCGAAGTCGAGACCGATGGCAACGACGCGCTTGCTACCCTCTTCAATTTCGAGGCGCAGGTGCAGGCCTTCCCGCGGCAGAATCTTGATGCCGCCGAGGTCGACGTATGGCCGCACCGGGTTGGCTTCGGACTCGTCGAACGGGCCATCGCTCTCACGGTTCTCTGGTGCCGATTTGGCATGGGGTTGTGGGAAATCCCCGGGGGTCGTGATGTCAGTCACCGATTTTCTCCTGTCTGCGGGGCAGTATTGCTCGACATTGGCGCACCTTCTATTGGAGTAGCTTCTATGCCCGTTGAACCGAAGCCGCCCTCGCCGCGGTGGCTGCCGGGTAGTCGGTCCACAGCGATGAAGGTGGCCCGGGCAACGGGCATCACAATGAGTTGGGCGATGCGGTCGCCGATGTTGATCGTGAACGACTCGTTCTGGTCAGTATTGAGCAGGGCCACCTTGATTTCGCCGCGGTAGCCGGCATCCACTGTTCCCGGGGAATTCACGATGGTGATGCCGCGCTTGGAAGCCAGGCCGCTACGCGGAACGACAAAGGCGGCAAAACCATCTGGCAACGCGATCGACACGCCGGTGCCGACAAGTGCACGGTTACCGGGAGCGAGCACGACAGCCTCGGCCGAATGCAGATCAGCCCCGGCATCACCGGGATGTGCATAGTTCGGGAGGATGGATGTTTGGATCAGTACTTCGACGCTTTCTGCCACGTGTCGAGGGTAGTGCAGATATCTGATCGAATAGAGCCATGCCTGATTACCGCGAAAAACTCTGGCCTACTCCATGGGCCTTCATCGTCACCGCATTGGTGATACCGGCGAGCATCCTGGTGCTCGTCCCGATTTCCCTGCCGGCCGGCATCATCACGGCCGCCGTCCTCTATGGCGGCTGCGTACTGCTGCTCGTTCTGGCCTCGCCGGTCGTGCGGGTGCAGAACGGCGAGCTGATCGCCGGCCCGGCCACGATTTCTACCCACCTTTTGGGGGAAGCTGTCTTCTTCGCGAAGGTCGAAGCCACCCAGGAGCGCGGTCCCAGGCTGGATGCCCGGGCCTGGCTGCTCATTCGCGGCTGGATCGACCCGGTCGTGCGCGTACCCATCGTCGATCCGACCGATCCGGCGCCATACTGGATCATCTCCAGCCGGCACCCGGCAGAGTTGGCCGCCGCGATCAATGGATCACGAACGGCCAACATCGGCCAGTAGGTCTAGGAGTCGCACTCCAAGCAGACAGTGCCGAGCTTGGTCTCGTGGCCCATCTGCGAGCGGTGCTTCACGAGGAAACAATTCACGCAGGTGAATTCGTCAGCCTGCGCGGGCAGAACGACGACATCGAGATCCAGGTCGGACAAATCGGCGCCGGGTAGGTCGAACCCACCCGGGTTATCGGAGTCGTCAACATCAACACTGCCGGACATTTTATCTGGCACACGTTCCTTGAGGGCCTCGATCGACTCGGAGTCGTCTTCAGTCTTTCGGGGTGCGTCGTAATCGGTTGCCATGCCCATCCATTCCAGTTACGCCGATAAACGAAATCGGCGGGCATAGTTTCCAACAATCCGGACGGAATAGCAAACCGTCCGCCAACCTATTTATTCGGACACGGAAAACAACTTGCGGCACGCCCAGCGTATTCCCGCAAAATGACCCCAAGTCGTGGCAGTCTTGCAGCCAACGGTAATCGCGAGAGGGCTTGTCTTCATGCAGGAATTGAAGGTTATTGGGGTTGAGAACGGTGCGCTGCTCGCAGCGTCCGAAGATGGTGACCGATATCGCATCGCCATTGACGAGGTTCTTCAGTCCCGGCTTCGCCAAACCCAGACGGAGCGGAGCCTCGCGCCCAAACTCTCCCCCCGGGAAGTTCAGGCGCACATTCGCTCTGGCATGTCCGCCGAGGATGTCGCGGCGGTCACCGGCGCGTCCCTCGACTACGTGCGCCGCTTCGAAGGCCCGGTCGTAGCCGAACGGGAATACATCGTCTCGTCGGCGCTCAGCGTACCGGTGCACACTGCTATCGATCCGGATCCGGTCGATGAGAACGCAAACTTCGGCAGCGTCATTCGGGAGCGTCTCGCCTCGCTTGGCGCCACCGGCGAACGCTGGGCAAGCTGGAAAGAGCCCGGCGGCGGATGGATCGTCAAACTGTCGTTCACCGCAGACGAGATCGACCACGACGCCCGCTGGGGCTTCGAACCCAAGAAAAACTCACTCTCACCGGTGGGCAGCGAAGCCATCGCGCTCTCGCAGCAGGGCGAGCTCAAGGGTTCACTCATTCCCCGGCTGCGCGCGGTCGGCTCGGAGACGAGCGCCGCCGACGTCTCCCGCTTCGACAGCAACGCCTTCAACTTCAAGGAATCCCTGCCCGACGAGATTTTGAACGACACCAGCCCGAACCTCGAGGCTGTGCCCTTCTCCCGTTCACTTAGCCGGGATGATGCGGTGTCCAAAGCCGCGATCAAACGCGCTGCCGAGCCGGCATCGAACATGAGCGAAACCGCGGATCTTCTGGAATCGTTGCGTCGGCGCCGCGGCGAACGCGAGGCGGCTGGCAGCCGGGATGCCTCCGTGGCCCCGCCGATGGTATCCGCGTCGGTGCAGCCTGCGGCGGCGATGCGGCCCCGTCGGTCCTCGGCCACGGACAGCCCGGTTACCGACGAGTCCAGTGCGGCGCCGGCGACCACGCCGGAACCGACCGGCAACGCCTGGGCGAATCAGGCTGCCCGGGCGCAGGAGCGCACCAACCATGGGCGCACCACACCCAAGCGCGGTCGCGCATCGATGCCGAGCTGGGACGAAATCGTGTTCGGCGCTCGCACCGACGACGACCTGAGCTAGCTCGGACGACGGGCGACCCAGGCATAACGACGCTGCAAAGAAGCCGGCGCGATCTTCGTAGCCGCCGACTCCCCCTATGAGACGATCGAAGAGTTGGTGACCGTTTGGAAGGCCGACCCGGCCACCTTTGCCGTCGGCGGCGGTTCTTCCCCGGTGGCCCGGACCAACTGGCGCGGACTGCTGGCCGCTTCCGGGTCTGACGGATGCCGAAATCGCCCATTTGATCGACGCCGTCACCACGATGCACGACAGCAATGAGTGGTAGCAGCTCGCGACGCCGGGTTTCCCGGTGTCGCACTCGAGCGCCGGCCGCGGGAGCTGCGGGTGCGTCGGCATCCGCTTGATGAGCGGCCGGGTTAGCCTTGAGCGGTGAAACTAACATCGGCCCTGCGCATCTCCACCCGCCTCCCGGTGCTGCAGGTTGTGAAGATGGCTGTCGCCGTCGCCCTGGCCTGGATCGTGTCCCAGCTGCTGCTGCCGAACGAACTACCCATCTTCGCTGCGATCGCCGCCCTGCTCGTGGTGCAGCCGAGTGTCAATCAGACCCTCGGGCGCGCGATCGAACGCACCGCTGGCGTCATCGGCGGAGTCATCATCGCCTCCACGATCGGCTTCTTCCTCGGCCAGTCGAGCTGGGTCGTACTCGGCACGATCGTGGTCAGCATCCTTGTCGCCTGGGCCCTGCGACTATCGCCGGTCTCGGCGAGCCAGATTCCGATCAGCGCCATGCTCGTGCTCGCGCTCGGTGCGACGACGCCGGGGTACGCCCTCGATCGCATCTTTGAAACGTTCATCGGTGCGGGGATCGCGCTCATCATCAACGCCCTGATCGTTCCGCCGGTGCTGATTGCGCCGGCACGCGATGCGGTGGGGCTGCTCGCTCGCGAGGTGGCTGATACATTCGTGCGCATCGCCCAGGCGCTGCGCGCACCGCAGAGCCCGGTCGATCTGATGGAGCTGATGATCAAGGCTCGCCTGCTGCGCCCCATGCTGGTGAAGGCGGAGAAGGCTATCGCACAGGCGGAGGAGAGCCTCATGCTCAACCCACGCAAGGCCAAACTGCGTCTGGCGCTCGACGCGGACCATGAGATGATCGGGCGGCTGCCGACGCTTGTGACCCGTGCCATCGGCATGACCCGAGCCCTGCACGATCACTATGATGCGTCCCTGCAGTTCGAGCCGAGCGTTCAGGCTTTTTCCGAGGAGCTGGCCCGGGCTGCCCACGATCTGCGGTTGCTCGCTCGTACGGAGGGCGACTTCACGGTTGCGCCCGAACCGCCGGCACCCGAGGTGCTGGCTTTGACCGCGCCGCTGCGCATCGTCACGCCACACCCCGACCACTGGATTTTGATCGGCTCCCTCATGGAAGACTTGCGCCGGGTACGCGAGGAGATCGTCGGCGATCGGGCCTGAGCCGGTGCATCCGCTCCGATGACTGCGCAGGAGGGGATGGCCGCGGCCCGCAGTGCCGGCTGCGCCCGAAACGGGTACCCGCTACAACGGTTCGTTAGTTACCGTAGCGCTTGTCAATATCGGGCGCGCCCGCGACTTTACCGACAGAAAAACGGATGCCCCGCGCGAGTCTCGCGCGGGGCATCCGTTCTCAGGTCACACGGCTTAGAGCACCTTGGAGAGGAAATCCTGGGTGCGTTCATGCTGCGGGTTGCCGAACAGCTCGGCTGGAGTTCCTTCTTCGACGATGAGGCCATCAGCCATGAAAATGACCCGGTCGGCGACCTCCCGGGCGAAACCCATCTCGTGGGTGACGACGATCATGGTCATGCCCTCGGCGGCGAGGTCGCGGATGACCTGCAGCACCTCCCCGACCATTTCAGGGTCGAGGGCGCTCGTGGCCTCGTCGAACAGCATGATGTCGGGGTTCACCGCGAGCGACCGGGCGATCGCGACGCGCTGCTTCTGGCCGCCGGAGAGTTGCGCGGGGCGGGCATCCGCCTTGTCGGACAGACTCACCCGGTCGAGCAGTTTCAGGGCGGTGGCGCGGGCATCCGCCTTGGATTCCTTCTTCAACTCGGTCGGCGCGAGCATGATGTTCTGCAGCACCGTCATGTGCGGAAACAGGTTGAAGTGTTGAAACACCATGCCGATGTGCTGGCGCACCTCGTTCAGGTCGACCGTCTTGTCGCTGAGGTTGAATCCATCGACGATGACCGTGCCGGCGCTGAGCTCGTCGAGCTTGTTCAGACAGCGCAGAAAGGTGGACTTACCGGAACCCGAGGGGCCGATGACGCAGACAACCTCGCCCTCGGTGATCTCGACGTCGAGGCCCTTGAGGACCTCGTTGGATCCGAACGACTTGCGGAGGCCCGTGACACTGATCTTGCTCATTTGTTGAACCTCTTATCAAGCTTGTTGGAGAGCATGGTGAGCAGGTTGATGACGATGAAGTACAGCGCCGCGACGATCAGCAGCGTCTCACCGGTGCGAAAGTTCGCCGCGTAGATCTGCTGGCCCTGATAGGTGAGCTCGGCGAATCCGATCACAGCGAGCAGCGAGGTGTCCTTCAGGGTCATCACGAACTGGTTGATGAACGACGGCGTCATGATCTTCACGGCTTGAGGCAGTACGACGCGGCGCATGGTCGTGACGTAGCCGAGACCGAGGCTGCGACCGGCTTCGGTCTGGCCCGGATCGACCGACTGGATTCCGCCGCGCACGATCTCGGTCATGTAGGCACCGGCGTTCAGGCTCAGGGTGAGCACACCGGCGGTGAGTACATCGATCGACTGCCCGCTGAGCTGCGGCAGCCCGAAGTAGAAGAAGAAGGCCTGCACGAGCAGTGGAGTTCCGCGAAAAATACTGACGTAGACGCTTGCGATGCCGCGCAGAATGCGACTCTCGGAGACGGTGAAGAAGCCGAATAGCACACCGAGCACGAGGGCGATCAGAATGGACAGGCCGGTCGCGAGCAGGGTCAGCCCGAGCCCCTTCATGAGCGCCGGCATGCTGTCGCTGAGCAGACCAAAGAAACCGGACGCCGCGGCAGGCGCCGGCTGCTCCAGGTAGGTATCAAGAATGGTCTGGTAGTCGCCGTTGTCTTTCAGCTCGGCCAGACCGGTATTGAAGGCGGCGAGCAGTTCGGGGTTCTGCCCCTTGTTGACGGCGAAACCGTAGGAGCTGCCCTGTTCCTTCTCGGTGACCGATTTGAGCCCGTTGTTCTGGTTGATGCCGTAGGCGAGTACGGGATAGTCGTCGAACACCGCGACGGAGTTGCCGGCCTTGACGTCGTCATACATCGTGGCCGAGTCGGCGAGGGCCTTGACCGTGAAGTCGTACTCGTCCTTGATCGAGTTGGCGAAGGTTTCGCCCTCGCTGCCGCGCTTGGCGACGACGGTTTCGCCGGCCAGACCTGCGTATCCGGTGATCTCAGTGTTGTCCTCGGCGACGGCCATCTGCACACCGGAGTCGAAGTACGGGTCGGAGAAGTCGAAGATGAGCTCGCGCTCGTCGGTGATCGACATGCCGGCGATGACGCCGTCCACCTGATTGGACTGCAGCGCCTGCAGCGCCGCATCGAAGCCGAGTGACTTGATCTCGACCGTGAAGCCCTGGTTCGCGGCGATGTCGCGAACCAGGTCCATGTCGATGCCGGTGAGTTCACCGTCTTCGCGGTATTCGAACGGCGCGAAGGTGGTGTCGGTGCCGATGACGTAGTTTTCGCCGGTGACAGCGGCCTGCGATGGGTTTGCGGCCGCGGCGCTGACACCGAGGAATCCGCCCGCCAGGGCCAGCAGTGCCGTGACGGCGACTGTGAGCTTGCCCGCCCGGAACATAATGATTTTGCGCAAAAGAGAACCATTTCTTGTCGTGCGATCGGATCGGCCTGGCGGCTTTCGTGCCGATCGACGCTGATCTACCGGGGAGCGGATGCTGCACACCCTGTCGAAAGAGCCTACCTTGGGGTGCACGCCCACTGGTTCTGCGCCGCTACAGGGCGCCGCGCTACAGGGCGACGGCAGCGTGCGTATCGGCCCACAACCTTGCGAGCACGGTCGCAGCTGAGCCGGTGCTCGCTTCGCGAAACCCGGTGCCGGCCCAGAGTGCGAGGCCGTCTGGGTCACCGCGGCGGGCGGCATCCGCTCGCACGGTCTTGGTGAGGTGGTGCACCTGCGGATACTCCCGGGGCGCGGTAGCGTCGTGGGCGGTGGTGAAGGCGTTGCGCAAGGCCCGAGCCGGGCGACCGGAGAAGGCCCGCGTGATGACGGTTTCGGTGAATCGCGGATCGACGAGGGCGTCCTGGTGGGCCCGGTTCACGCCCGACTCGTCGGTGCGCAGCAGGGCAGTGCCGAGCTGCACAGCTTCGGCACCGGCGGCCAGTAACGAGGCGATCTGCCCGCCGGAGTGGATGCCGCCCGCTACGATCAGCGGCAGTGTTACCGCCTCGCGAATCGCGATCAACAGCTCCCCCAATGCCAGGGTGCCCGGTTCGTCCCGCGTGGCGAAGGTCCCCCGGTGCCCGCCGGCCTCCGGCCCCTGCACGCAGAGCGCGTCGACGCCGCGATCGACCGCCTCAAGGGCTTCGGGCACCGAGGTGACCGTGGCGATCAGGAACGAGCCGGCCGAGTGTATCCGCTCCACTGAGTCTCGTGGGGGCAGACCAAAGGTGAAAGACACCACCGGAACCTTGTGCGCGATGACGACGGCCACCTTGTCGGCGAACCAGTCGTCGTCGGTCTCGTCAATTTCACCGAATGTGGCCGCGGGGTTCTCGCGAGCGAGCATACCGCGGTAGGTCTCGACGGCGGCCCGGTCGGTCAGGGGCGCCTGCGGAACGAACAGGTTGACACCGAAGGGATTCTTCGTGCGCTGCTGCACGTCGACGATCTGCTCGGCCAAGGCCTGCGGCGTTTTGTAGCCGCCGGCGAGAAAGCCGAGGCCGCCGGCATCGCTCACGGCGACAGCGAGGTTAGGCGTTGAGGCGCCGCCGGCCATGGGGGCCGCGACGATGGCAATGTACAGGTCAGAAATGGAAAACACGAACGCTCCTTGTCGAAATGGAATGTTAATCTAGCCGCTGGAGTCACGCTCTAAGAGCGACTCTAGGCGGTGAACCCCACATCGGTACCTTGGCACAGATCAACAACTTGTACCCGTCTGCGCGTGGCCCCATGATCGAGTACTAAGAAGCTTTAGGCGTTGCGACGCTCTTCTTCAGCACGGTCAGGTAGCCGGTCTAGGCGGCTGTGCCCTTGACGGTCCTGCAGTGGTTCCGGTCCGCCGCTGCCGGAGTCCAGCTGCCGGGTACTGCGACGAGTTGCTGGCCGGCTCTGACCACTGCGTTGACGCTCGGCGTCGGGCCGATCAACTTGCCCGGCCGTACCGGTGCGGTCGCGGCGCTAGTCGTGCTGGTTGCGCCGTAACCTGCCTTCGTGCTGGTGATTGTGATCGTGCCGCCGAGGTGCGCTGTACTGAGGGCGTAGGCGCTCGTTGTCGCTGTAGCCCGACGCGGTTTCCAGATTCAGCGTGTGGGGTAAAAATCGTGCGCAGTCTATCACTAGACGGCGTTTCAAGCCCCAAGATGCAGCGGCTCGGCCGCTCCAGGCGCCGCTTATTTAGGAGGTCATATGTCCTTTCAGGCCTATCTCACGGCGATCGAAGACAAGTCCGGATTGACCCCGCGTGCACTCGTCGCGCTGGCGCACGAGCACGGATTCGACGACCCCGCGACAAAAGCCGGCGCCATCGTCGACTGGCTCAAAACCGACTATGGCCTCGGCCGCGGCCACGCGATGGCGCTCGTCTACGTGATCAAGAACGGCACGACGATCAGCGAGAAGCACGTCGGAACCGACGGGGTGCACCGTGACGAGTCCGTCGAGTTGTGGCTCGATGGCCAGGACACCCGCCCGGTCTGACTCGGGCGTGCAGGGCGACAGGGCCAGGCGATAATAAGGCCGAAGACGGTAACTCGCGCTCGCGTCTTCCGGCAAGCCCACGAGACAACAACTTCGGCCCCATGGACGACGCACACACCGCGCTTTGCACAGTGAGCCGCGGTGGAGCGGAACAGCTGGTTGCACGTTCGGTATCGATAGGGTGGAACGAGGAAGGGTGCGTGATCATGGGGTATTTCTACATCGCTGTCGGGCTGCTCATCGTGCTGATGAACGTACTCACCTATCGGGGAGTGCTCAATCCACGGTCGCTCAACGGCCTTCGGCGACGACAACCCGGCGACTCGGATGCCGCCTGGCGCGCTGGCCTGCGCGCGGCTGTTCCGTTCGGGCTCACGATCGCAGCCATTGCCATACTGATGGGCTCCCTCCTGCTCGTCATACCACAGCACACCACGCAGGGCGTGATCTTTGGGGGCAGCATTCTTCTGGTCATCGCCGCTCTGCTCGCGATCCGTCGCCTCGACCGCACGGTTAAACGTGTCAGGGTGAGCGAATGAGTGCAGCCGCCCCATCAACCCCGTGTGCTCGAGTGGGCCGCACGGCAGCTCGGGGCGTTCGCCCGGGTGAAAACCTGGGCTCCCAACTATCAAGATCTCGGCTGGACCGATCTCGATGCGTTGCGCTGCGCTGACGCCTGACCGCGTGGATGCTCGTCAGTTCGCATTAACGACTCAGGGCCCCACCGAAGTGAGGCCCTGCACCAGGAATGCTACGGGTTACGCGTTGAGCGCGGCCTGCAGTTCAAGGGTGATGGTGACCTTGTCGCCGAGCAGCATGCCGCCGGTTTCGAGGGCAGCGTTGTAGGTGAGGCCGAAGTCTTCACGGTTGACCTCGGTCTTGGCCGTGGCGCCGAACTT
Organism: Cryobacterium sp. Y62; assembly: GCF_002929785.1. NCBI lineage: Bacteria > Bacillati > Actinomycetota > Actinomycetes > Micrococcales > Microbacteriaceae > Cryobacterium > Cryobacterium sp. Y62. The sequence continues at coordinate 17,407 of NZ_PJJK01000074.1, forward strand.
GTAGTTGCCGTAGGGATCTCCGCCGAAGCCGCCGAACTCGAATTCGAACGTGGCCGCCTTAGTAACGCCCTTGATGGTGATGTTGCCGTCGACGAGGTACTCACCCTTGACCACGCGCACACCGGTCGACGCGAAGTCGATGGTCGGGTACGTCTCAGCGTCGAAGAAGTCTCCGGTGCGAAGGTGACCGTCGCGGTTGGGCTCGTTGGTGTTGATCGAGACGACCTTGGCCGAGGCGGTGACGCTCGTCTGGAGCGGGTTCTCGCCGGTCACAAAGGTGGCGTCGAAGTCATCGAAGGTGCCCTTGACCTTGCTGATGACGATGTGACGAATGCTGAAGCTGACGGAGCTGTGGGTCTTGTCGATGATCCATGTTCCGGCCTTGTAGCCCGGGATGTCGGTGATCGTGGTCTCGCTCATAGAAATTCTCCTCAAGTATGTGGGCCCAGGAATTGTCGCCCTCGGATACATGCAAGCGCATAGAAGACGTTCATATTCCCCAGAAAACAAATATTCATCTCTTCCTGTTCGGGCGTTCAGACGGGACTTAAACTCAGGCCGACCGAATAGGCTCACCCTGTCACGAGGTTCTGCGTGTTTATTGGGAGGTCTCTGTGGGCACACACGCACCAAGCCTGCGTGGGGTGGCGGGTGAGAGCCTGCTGATCGCTGCTGGAGGCCGGGCCATCCTGCTGCAGCTGGCGAATCCGGCCATCGGACACGGTGTTGCCGACCACAGCCATTTCGCCGCCAAACCACTCGCCCGGCTGAACGGCACACTCAGCTACGTCTACGCCACCGTCTTCGGCGAGGCCGACCTGGCCGCAGCGATGGCCGCACGGGTCAATCACGCGCACGTTCCCGTGCACTCAGTCGGCACGACTCCCAAGTACAACGCCTTTACCCCCGAATTGCAGCTCTGGGTTGCTGCGACCCTGTATGAATCAGCCACCCACCTGCACGCGTTGATCTACGGCCCACTCGACGACGACACGGCCGATGCCGTCTATAGCGAATACGCCCGGCTCGGCACGTCGCTGCAGGTGCCGCCAGAACTGTGGCCGAAAGATCGCACCGCCTTTCGCCAGTATTGGAACGAGCAACTGCCGCTGCTGACAACGGATGCCGCCACCCGCGCGGTCGCGCACGAGCTGTTGCACTCGCGGTCGGCTCCGTTCTGGTATCGAGCCGCCCTCCCGCTGGCCCGGCTCATGACCGCCGGACTGCTACCGCCCCGCGTTCGTGTGCTGTTCGAACTCCCCTGGTCAAAGCGGCACGAACGGCGCTTTGATCGCGTGCTGGGCGGCATCCGCTTGATTTATCCCCGTCTGCCGCGCGCGCTGCGACACTGGCCCAAGAATCACTATCTTCGCGTGCTGCGCAAATCCGCTCTGCGCGAATCTCCGGTAGCTGCGCCCGCGCCGGTAGTGTGAGAGTTCAATGACGCAGCCCCAGACTCCCCACCCCGGACTCGACAGCACCGATCGCCAGATCATCGCCGAGCTCAGCCGGGACGGTCGACTCTCGATGCGCCAGCTGGCCCTGCAGGTGCACATCTCCCGCACCGCCGCCCACACCCGGGTGCAGAAGCTGATCAGCCACGGCGTAATCACCGGCTTCGGTGCCCAGACCGACCGTAAGGCCCTGGGGCTGAACGTGTCGGCGCTCGTCGTTGTGAAAATCGGTGATGTCGTCTGGGGCGCGATCGCCGCGCAGCTCGCCGAACTGCCTTTCGTCGAGAAGGCACAGGCTGTGAGTGGCGATATCGACATCATCCTCACGGTGAGCGCTCCCGACCATGAGCAGCTCAGCCAGGCCATTCTGCGCGATATCCACACTATGCCCGGGGTGATCTCGACCCGGTCCCACCTCATTCTCGACGAGATCACCGGGCACGCGCCCGGCGCGACTCCGGACGCCTGGCACTGATTCAGGACTCAACTATGCCGATTGGTCGCCGTCTCGCGCATGATCGGCCAATCGTTCACAACTGCGAAAAAGCGCAGCCAGACCTGTAAAAAAGGGCGCACCATTGGCTCATGAGCCTCAATGTCGAGAGCACGCCGCTGACGGCCGTGCTGGCACCCCCACCCCTGCGTTTGATCGATGATTCAGGGAACGCCGTCCCCGACAGCGAGAGCGGCGGATTCGTCCTTCCCCCGATCGAGACGCTGCTCGGCCTCTATCGGCAGATGGTCGTGGCCCGCCGGTTCGACGTGCAGGTCACCGCCCTCACTCGGCAAGGTCGCCTCGCCACCTACCCGTCCGCGCTCGGCCAAGAAGCCTGCGAGATCGCTGCCGTCGCCGCACTCGCCCCGCAGGACTGGCTGTTTCCGACCTACCGAGACAGCATCGCGCTGCTCACCCGCGGCGTCGAGCCGAAGGACATTCTCGCCTCCTTCCGCGGCGACTGGCACAGCGGTTACGACTACCAGCAGCACCGCATCGCCCCGCAGGCGACGCCGCTCGCCACCCAGGCGCTGCACGCCGTGGGCCTCGCAACCGCGGCCAAGCTCAAGCGCGACGACACCGTGGCGCTTACCCTGCTCGGCGACGGTGCCACGAGCGAGGGTGACGCCCACGAGGCGTTCAACTTTGCCGCGGTCTGGCAGGCGCCCGTCGTCTTCGTAGTACAGAACAACCAGTTCGCGATCAGCGTTCCCCTCGACAAACAGATGGCCTGCCGAACCATCGCCGACAAGGCGATCGGCTACGGCATGCCCGGCTTCTACGTCGACGGCAACGACGCCGCCGCAATGTACGCCGTCGTGTCGGCGGCGGTCGACCGAGCGCGCAACGGCGGCGGCCCGACCCTGATCGAAGGCCTCACCTACCGCATCGAGGCCCACACCAACTCGGATGACCCCACCCGCTATCGCAAAACCGCCGACGTCGACCTGTGGCGCAGCCGCGACCCGATCGAACGCCTGGAGAAGTACCTCATCGCCCAGGGGGCCTTGTCCAACGACGAGCGCGCCGATATTGCTGCCGCAGCCGAGACGCTCGCGGCGACGACCCGGGAGTGCATGACCGAGCAAGCGGTGGTCGATCCGCTCGAGCTGTTCGAGCACGTCTACGCCACTCCCCGCACCGCTCTGGCCGAGCAACGTGCCTTTCTGGCGGCCGAACTCGACGGCGACGCCGAAGCATCCGCTGGTGAAAACGAAAAGAGCACCCGATGAGCCCCCAGCAGACCCTCGAGACCGGTACCGGTGTGCGCGCGCCCGAAAACCTGACCCTGGCCGCCGCCCTGAACGCGGCCATTCGCGACGCCATGGTCGATGACCCAACGGTCGTGCTGTTCGGCGAGGACGTCGGCCCGCTCGGCGGCGTGTTTCGGGTGACCGACGGCCTGTACGCCGAGTTCGGCGAGACCCGAGTGAGCGACTCGCCGCTGGCCGAGGCCGGCATTGTGGGAACGGCGATCGGCATGGCCATGTACGGCCTGCGCCCGGTGGTGGAGATGCAGTTCGACGCGTTCAGCTACCCGGCGTTCCAGCAGATCGTGTCGCATGTAGCGAAGATGCGTAATCGTACGCGCGGTAAGGTTTCGCTGCCGATCGTCATTCGCATTCCCTACGCCGGTGATATCGGCGGCGTTGAGCATCACTCGGACTCCTCGGAGGCGTATTGGACGGCGACGCCGGGGCTGACCGTGGTGAGCCCGTCAAACCCGGCCGACGCCTACTCGATGCTGCGCGAGGCCATTGCGAGCGATGACCCGGTGATCTTCATGGAGCCGAAGAGTCGCTACTGGAGCAAGGCATCGCTGGCGCTGCCGGTGCAGACCGAGCCGCTGAACCGGGCCGTCGTGCTGCGGGAGGGCAGCGATGTCACGCTCATCGCCTACGGTCCGACTGTGAAGACCGCCCTCGCGACGGCCGAACAGGGTTTGGCTGAGGGGCTCTCCATTGAGGTCATCGACCTGCGCACGCTGTCGCCGTTTGATGACGAGACGGTCGGGGCCTCCGTTCGAAAGACCGGCCGGGCCGCGATTGTGCACGAGGCCGCCCAGTTCGGCGGTTACGGCGCCGAGGTGGCCGCTCGTTTGACCGAACGCAACTTCTTCTACCTGGCCGCGCCAATTTTGCGCATCACCGGCTTCGATATTCCGTACCCGTCGCCCAAACTCGAGGAGTATTTCTTGCCGACTCCCGACCGTATTCTCGCCGCACTGTCGACTTGGGAGTGGTCCTGATGAGCCGCGAGTTTCTGCTGCCCGACCTCGGTGAAGGACTGACCGAGGCCGAGATCGTGGCCTGGCTGGTCGCTCCCGGTGACACGATCGTCATCGACCAGGCCGTGGTCGAGGTTGAATCGGCCAAGTCGATCGTGGAGCTGCCGTCGCCCTACGGCGGCGTCGTGGCGAGCCTGTTCGGCGAGCCCGGCCAGGTCATTCACGCCGGGCAGGTGTTGCTGACGGTGGTCGATACTGCAGCGGATGCCGCAGCGGGCAAAGCAATGGGCGACGCGCCCGCTGGTTCGGCCGCTTCAGGTGGTTCAGCACGAGCACCCGTCGGCGTTCCGGCCGCTGCGGCCACCGTCGCCGCAGCCACCGAAGATTCCGGCGCCGTTCTCGTGGGCTACGGCACGACCGAGAGCACCAGGCCGGCCCGCCGCGTGGCCGCTGGCCGGTTCGGCCGCGCCGGCACGTCGAGCGTTGCTGCCCCCGCGGCAACGGATGCGCCGGCTCCGCCCGCACCGACGCCCGCAATCGCGGCCGAGCGACCGGCCGAGGCGGCATCCGTTTCGACGAGCGCCGTTTCGACGAGCGGCCTCGACTCGAACCACCGCTCCCCTGTCGTATCGCCGATCGTGCGCCGACTGGCGCGAGAGAACGGGTTTGACGCGAGCCTGCTGTCCGGCAACGGGCACGACGGTCTGGTGCTGCGCAGCGACGTCGAGGAACACATTCGCGCGCTAACGACGCCAGCGGTAACCGTCGTTGAGGCTGTGGCGACGCCGCCTCGCGCGGCACCTACCGACCACGAGACCGCGGATATCCGCATTCCGATCTCCGGACTGCGCAAGGTTGTCTCGCAGCGGCTGACCACGTCGCGGCGGGAGATTCCAGAGGCGACGATCTGGCTCGACGTCGACGCGACGGCTTTGTTTGCCGCGCGAGATCAGCTGCTCCAGACGACCGGAGAACGATTCAGCGTCACAGCGCTCATTGCGCGTTTCGTGGTGGCCGGTTTACGCCGGTATCCGGTGCTCAACTCCTCGGTCGATACTGCGAGTCAGGAGATTCTGCAGCACGGCGCGGTAAACCTCGGAATTGCGGCGCAGACCGCACGCGGACTGATGGTTCCCGTCATCCACGGGGCGCATGCGATGAGCACACGTCAACTGCGCGACGCCCTCGCCGCGCTCGTGGCGCAGTCGCCGGACGGCACCTTCGCGCCGAGCGCACTGACCGGCGGAACCTTCACGCTCAACAACTTCGGGTCGCTCGGTGTTGACGGTTCGGCCGCGATCATCAACCACCCGGAGGCGGCCATTCTCGGTATCGGGCGAATGATGGAACGGCCCTGGGTGGTCGATCACGAACTTGCGGTGCGTACTGTGGTGGAACTCTCGATGGTTTTCGACCATCGGGTCTGCGACGGCGGAACGGCCGCGGGTTTTCTCACCTATGTGTCCGGCTGCATCGAAAACCCGGTCACTCTGCTCGCCGACCTGTAAGAGCACCGGGATAAAGAGAACACCTTCGCAGAGGGATGCGAAGGTGTTTTCTGGGACACTCGCCGGTGTAGAGGGGCTGCGAGCGCACGATTGGGCCAGCGTGCGGTTGCGTGCGCTGAGGGTCGGGTTCGCGCCGCGCCCCTGAAACAGGGCCAAGGGCCCCGGACTGCGACAGAATCTCAGTCAAGCGGATGCTGCGGCGCGGGTGGCGCTGTCTGGACGCTCCGTCTGCTCCCTCGGTGCGCAGGGTACCGGTCGAGGCGACATGCTGGGCGACGCTGGGGCACGGTGACATGCTGCAGCGCTTAATGCCGGTGCGTTAGCGTGGTCGAATGAGGGGATTTCGCGTCGGAATGTTTCGGCCAGGCATGGGGCGGCCGACTTTACTCCCGGTCGCCGTCGGGCTCATGACGACCACGCTGTACACCGTATTCTCGGCCCTACAGTGGCGCAGCTTCGCCGCTCCGTCCTGGGACCTGGGCATCTTCACCCAGCTGGCCGGGCAGTATGCCGCGCTCGAGGCACCGATTGTCACTATCAAGGGCGAGGGATTCAACCTGCTGGGTGACCACTTTCATCCACTCCTGATGTTGCTCGGCCCGATTTTTGCGATCTTTCCGCACGCCTTCACCCTGCTGGTGGTGCAGAACGCCCTGTTCGGCGTGGCCGCCGCTGCACTCACCTGTGGTGCAATCCGGCTGCTCGGACCCGCGACCGGCACGCTGTTCGGGCTGGCCTTCGGCCTCAGCTGGGGACTGCAGGGCGCGGTGGAGGCGCAGTTTCACGAGATCGCGTTCGCCGTTCCGCTGCTGGCCCTGTCGCTGACCGCCTTTCTGCTGCGCAAGTGGATGGCGTGCCTGCTCTGGGCGATGCCGCTTGTGTTCGTCAAGGAGGACCTCGGCCTCACCGTTGCCGCCCTCGGCATCGTGCTGGCCGTGCGCAGCCGGCATCCGCTTGGAGTGTGGCTTGGCGTCTGGGGTATCGGCTGGTTCGCGCTCGCGAGCCTCGTGATACTGCCGCTGCTCAACCCGAATGGAGCCTGGGCCTATTCGAGTAGCATCGACCCACTGAGTATTCTGAATGATCCGGCCGCACTGCTGCAGCCGCAGAAGGGTGTGACCCTGCTTCTGCTGCTCGTCGCCGGCGGCGTGATTGCGGTGCGATCGCCGCTCGCGCTTGTGTTGCTGCCGACGCTGGCCTGGCGGTTTCTGTCCGATAATTCGGGCTACTGGGGTCCAACCTGGCAGTACAGCGCCGTGCTCATGCCGATCGTGTTCGCTGCCGCGCTCGATGGCATCGTGCTCGTGCGCGCCAGCCGTCGAGGCTGGCTGCGCGGTTACGGGCGGCGGGCGGCATTCGTTCCGATTGTTGCCGGTCTGGTGCTCGCGACGACGCTACCGCTATTCAAACTGACGAATATATCGGCTCTCCTGACGTAACCGTGGGTGGTTTCCGAGCGCCTTAACGAGTACACGCCGCTCTCCGTCTAGGTTTCTAACTGTC
>NZ_PJJK01000075.1:0-25234 GCF_002929785.1 Cryobacterium sp. Y62
TCTCAGCCATACCCGCCACCCGAGGGTGATCGACACACTACGACAGTCCCGAAATCACCCACCACAACAACGTAAGGACGGAGACCTGATCGTCGGTTCGGCGTCGGGATCGGCGATCGCGACTTTGGTTGAACGCACGACCCGGTTCGTCATCTTGGTGCACCTGCCCAACGGCCACAGCTCCGCTGAACTCCGCGATGGACTCATCCGTGTGCTGGAAGGTCTGCCGGCCTTTCTGCGGCGGTCATTGACGTGGGATCAGGGAACCGAGCTTGCCCGGCACGTGGAGATCACCAAAGCAACCGGGGTTCCGATCTTCTTCTGTGATCCAGGTTCACCCTGGCAGCGCGGCTCGAACGAGAACACCAACGGCCTGCTGCGCCAGTACTTCCCGAAAGGCACCGATCTGAACGCTCACAGCGCCAAACGCCTCCTCGAAGTCGCCACTGAACTCAACGAGCGGCCCCGCAAAACCCTCAAACGCAACACCCCAGCTAACCTGCTCAGCGAGCTAGTCTCGAAGAAGGAAATAACCCCTGTTGCTTCCACCGCTTGAAATCGCCAGTCTCGAGCGCAGAAGAGCCTATCGGATCAGTCGATGACCCTCCCGGCGGGTTTTGTGCCGCCGTAGCTATGCGTGGAGCCGATGACGTCGCCCGACTTCCACTGTTCCCACCCCGGTTGGTCCTTCATGAAGACCTCGATTTCCTCCTTGGTTGCCTCCAGCTTTGGATCGTGCTTGAGGTAGTGCCGGGTCTCGCGGACGATCAGACCCGAGAGCAACAGCAGGCCTATCAGGTTCGGCAGCGCCATCAGCCCGTTCATGACGTCGGAGAACGCCCAAACAACACCGAGCTGGACGGTGCAGCCCACGAACACGACCAGGGAGAACAACACGCGGAAAGGCATGACGGCCCGGCGTCCGAGCAGGCGCTCAATGTTCCGCTCGCCATAATACGACCAGCTCAGGATGGTCGAGAAGGCGAAGAGCACCAACCCGATGGTCACGATCCAGTGGCCCCACTCCCCGGGCAGCCCAGTGGTGAAGGCCTCCCCCGTCATCAGCGCCGCGGAGAGCTGTTCCCCCGTGCCCGGGTTGATCTGGTTCCAGACGCCCGTCGTGACGATGACCAGACCCGTGCAGCTCACTACGATGATCGTGTCGATGAATGTTTGTGTCATGGAGACCAGGCCCTGGCGGACCGGGTGGGTGGTCTGCGCGGCCGCCGCGGCGATGGCCGCCGATCCCATGCCGGACTCGTTGGAGAAGATGCCGCGGGCAACACCGAACTGCACGGCGATGATGATCGCCGATCCGGCGAATCCACCGATCGCGGAGGTTCCGGTGAAGGCCTCGGAGAATATCTGGCCGAAGGCCGCCGGAATCTGGGTGACGTTGGCCAGCAGGATGTAGATGGCACCGGCAACATAGAAGATGATCATCACCGGGACCAGTCGGGCGGTGACTCGGCCAATCGACTTGATACCGCCGACCAACACCACCATGGATAGGAGGGTCAGCACCAGGCCGGTGACCCAAACGGGCACGTTCCAGCTGTTCTCAACGTTGGAGGAGATCGCGTTGCCCTGGGTCATGTTGCCGATGCCGAAGCACGCGATGACAGCAAAGATCGCGAACGAGAGTCCCAGCACTTTGCCCAGCGGGCCCCGGATGCCACGTTCCAGGTAATACTGCGGTCCGCCGGATTTCTCGCCAGCGGAGTCCGTCCCGCGGAAACGGACGCCCAGGAACGCCTCCGAGTACTTCGAGGCCATGCCGAGCAGACCGGTCACCCACATCCAGAACAGTGCGCCGGGGCCGCCAATGCCGATGGCCGTCGCCACGCCGACGATGTTGCCGGTGCCAACGGTCGCCGCCAGGGCGGTGGTCAGCGCCTGAAATTGTGAGATATCGCCCTCGGCGCCGACATCCTTGCGCTTGAGCAGGCCGAGCCGGAGAGCGGCACCGAGCTTGAGGAACTGCAGCCCGCCCAGCCGGATGGTCAGGTACAGGCCGGTGCCAAGCAGCAGCGGGATCAGTAGGAAGGGCCCCCACACAACACCGCTGACGTCGCCCAGAAATGATTCGATGTCATTCCAATTCATCAGAGATAACGCCTCTCAAATATGCGGCTGAGTAATCAAGTGATCGACTTCACAGTTCAGGAGCGTATCATAAGCCGGTTTTTGCGGCTCTCCTGATTCTTCCGTGGGTCATATCCGACCGGTTAGCGCCGGTTGTCGGACAACGCCGGACAACATGAGCAGTAAGCAGAAATTTGACAGACTCGCCGACGACTATGACCGGAACCGGCAGCGCTGCCCGTCCGATCTATTTCAGACGATCAAATCTCGGTTGCCCGTTCGAAAGCGATTGAGAATTGTCGACGCGGGGCGGGCACCGACATTGCGCTTGAAGGCCTTATTGATGTTCTCGGGTGACACTCCTCGCCAGTGCTTTAGTGAGCAGAAGCTTCGCTCGATAACGTTGCAGCTGCGGTGCTATCGGAGTCGAAGCCGGGTGGTCTGTGAGCTGCTGGGGATATTCCGGACAGTGGGTCCTCTTAAAATGAGGGGTTGCTGAAAGCAAGAGGTCGGCAGCAGCTTGGTATGCCGTATCGGACGCACACGGTCACGCACGATTGTGGCTAGATGACCCCCTGTGCGAGCATGGCGTTGGCGACTTGGACGAAGCCGCTGATATTAGCTCCGGCAACGTAGTTGCCGGGCATCTCGTATTCGTCGGCCGTTTGTGCACAGCGGTCGTGGATATTCACCATGATTTCGGTCAGTCGCCGTTCGGTGTACTCGAATGTCCACGCGTCACGCCGCGCGTTCTGTTGCATCTCCAGGGCGGAGGTCGCCACACCGCCCGCGTTCGCGGCCTTGCCAGGGCCGAAGAGCACACCCGCTTCCTGAAACAACGCGGTGGCTTCACGAGTGCACGGCATGTTGGCGCCCTCCGCGACCGCTACCAGGCCGAACTTTATGAGCTTCGCCGCAGCATCCTCGTCGAGCTCGTTCTGTGTCGCACAGGGCAGGGCGACCGTTGCGTCCACATCCCAGATCGAACCGCCCCCCACATAGTTCGCTGCGGAGCCGCGACGTTTTGCGTAATCAGAGACCCGCCCACGCTCCACCTCCTTGACCTGGCGGAGTAACTCGACGTCAATTCCGGTTTCGTCAACGACGTAACCTGCAGAATCGGATGCAGTCACCACGCGGGCGCCGAGGCTCTGTGCCTTCTCGATAGCATTAATGGCGACGTTACCCGCACCGGACACCACCACGCGTTGACCATCGAAGCTCTGGCCCTTAGTCTTCAGCATCTCCTGCGCGAACAGTACGACGCCGTAGCCCGTGGCTTCCGGTCGTACAAGGGAACCACCCCAGCCGACACCCTTGCCGGTGAGGACGCCGGATTCATAGCGGTTCGTGATGCGCTTATATTGCCCGAAGAGGTAACCGATCTCTCGCCCGCCCACCCCGATATCACCTGCCGGAACGTCGGTATATTCGCCGATGTGCCGATAAAGCTCGGTCATGAAGGACTGACAGAAACGCATAACCTCACCGTCCGACTTGCCGCGCGGGTCGAAGTCAGCTCCGCCTTTGCCGCCGCCGATGGGCATTCCAGTCAGCGCGTTCTTGAAGACCTGCTCGAACCCCAGAAATTTGATGATCCCCAGATAGACGGATGGATGAAACCGCAACCCACCTTTAAATGGCCCGAGGGCAGAGTTGAACTCCACTCGAAAGCCGCGATTGATCTGCACTGCATTGGCGTCGTCGACCCAGGGCACGCGAAAGATAATCTGCCGTTCCGGTTCACAGATGCGCGACAAAATCGCAGCCTCGGCATAGTGTGGGTGCTTTCGAAACACCGGCTCGAGGCTCTCAAACACCTCATTCACCGCCTGATGGAACTCGGCCTCCCCCGGATTCCGGCGTAAGACCTCGTCTCTGACCGACAATAGATGAGCATTCATAAATCTCGACCCTCCCTCTTCGCAGGCTTTCATTTTAAGATGAAACCGGGTCTCTATTGTGTGGACCCTCCCTCACCAATCATGGCCCGGCATCTGTCCAGGAGACTGGGCTTCTTTGTGCCATACCTACCCCACGCTGTATGGGTGGCTACCAGCTTCCAACCGCCGCCGGCTAACGTGCAAATTTGTCCGTTTCGTGAACTGAGCCCAATTACACCGTCCAACAGATCGCGGACCTACTCAAAATGCCACGATCAACGATCTACGGACGCCTCAACAAAGAAAGCATCGGCAGAAAACCGCAACCCACGTAACCCCTTTCCAATCCTTAGCGGACGATTTCGTTCCATTACTACTCAGACCCTCGAAGTGAACAAACGTGCCATAGCTCTCACGGGTGCGGGGCCGACAACGCAGTCCTCGGCACCGGCAACTATCAGCACAGGGGCTGCCAGCTGGCCTAGCCGTGCCGCGATGTCGTCTGGTGGGTCAAAGTCAAAGAATGCCGTCGCGGCCGCAAAGCTCAAAGTCGTCAGCTTGACACCACCACGAGCCGCGTTCCGCCGAATTGGGTGCTTTGGTTAGACCGACGCCGCCTGTGACTGGAACTGCGCACTAACGCGAGCTAGATCACCGAAACAGTGACCGAGTGCAAGAGGATGTCTGCGGATTGATCTCCGTCCGGGTCGCCGGGGGCTACTCCCCTGTCGGCTGCAAGTTTGGACAGCTGCACCGACAAGTCAGCGCCAGCTCCCCCGTCATCGCTCTTCGTCGTCCGCCGGACGCCAGGGATTCGCGCGAGATGCTGCTCTGGACCTCTGCATCAAAAAAAGGACAAGACCAAGCAGGCCAACAACCAGAGCTATCCAACCAGCCACGCGCACTACAAGCCCGGGCAGCCCACGCCGATCAGCGCGGCGAACAGCACCAAGCAGACACCGAGAGCCAAGATGATCAGAAGCGCGGTTCGCCCAGTGCGAATCCTTGTTGATGCGTTCATGCGTCAAGGCTGCATTGACACATGATCAACTGTCAAGCCAACATTGACACTGTTGGGAAAGCGGGCTCCGCGATGAGTGATGATATGGGTGAGCTCAGTGACCTGCCCAACATCAGCTCTGACCAGAAGCCGTCGAACGTTTCAACAGGGCCTTTCCGGCCGGGCGTCCCGAAACAAACTTATGCAGTGTGGTGTTGACGCTCGCGCTTCGTCGACCGCTGGCATCCGCTCGAATGGGGTCGCGGCCACCAGGCCATCCAACAGTTGGCACGCAACGTCCGCGGCGACAAATCGGTCATCGGGGACTGGGAATCAATCGAGAGAGGCGGTGTGAAAGAGTGTCGGTGGTCAGCTCTAGGGTTGGAGTATGAGCACCTGGAGCGATCACCTCGCCGTATTCGACCTTGAGACCACCGGCATCGACGTAGAATCCTGCCGTATCGTGTCGGCCACCGTCGCAGTGCTCGACGCGAGCGGCGCCGCCGTCGAACGCATCGATTGGCTCGTCGATCCGGGCATTGATATTCCCGCCGGCGCGACCAACGTGCACGGCATCACCACCGAGCATGCCGTGCAACACGGTCGCGTCGCCACCGAAGCCGTCGCCGAGATCGTTGCGGCACTTCGCCGGCACTTGGCCGACGGACTGCCCGTCGTAGCTTATAACGCCCCGTACGACCTCACCCTGCTCCATCGTGAAGCCGCCCGCTACGGCATCGCCCCGCTCATCTCCCCCAGCCCGGTGGTCGACCCACTTGTCATTGACAAGGCCGTCGATAAGTACCGCAAGGGCAAGCGCACCCTCGAGGTGACAAGCGCCTTCTACGGTGTCAGCCTCGATGACGCACACGATGCCGGTGCGGATGCGATCGCGGCCGGGCGAGTCGCCCAGGCGATCCACCGTGCGCACCGAGTTGCCCTGCCGACCACCCTCGATGAACTGCACGCCCTACAGGTCACCTGGTACCGCCAGCAGGCCGAAAGTTTTCAGGAGTACATGCGCCGCGGGCGCGATCCCGAATTTTTGGCCGATACTGCGTGGCCACAGCGCTGATTAACCGGGTACAGAAACGAAAAAGCGACCAGCCGGAGCTGGTCGTTTTTTCGTTGCGAAGAACTGGTTCTACAAAACTGGTGCTATTTACCGAAGCCCTTGTAGCGTGAGTTGAACTTCTCCACGCGTCCGGCGGAGTCCATGATGCGCTGCTTGCCCGTGTAGAACGGGTGTGACTCGGAGGAGATTTCCACGTCGATGACCGGGTACGTGGTTCCGTCTTCCCACTCGATGGTCTTCTTGCTGGAGACCGTCGAACGAGTCAGGAAGGTCGCACCGGAAGCCAGGTCGCGAAAGACCACGGGAGCGTACTCGGGGTGGATGTCAGACTTCATGAGAATTTCCTTTTGCACTTCTGGTGAACAGACTTGTAACTGGTCACAGTGCTGTTCGAATGTTGGGCTAGCAGCCAAAGTCGACGACAAGCTGGTTGGCCGGATGGCCAGGCACTTACTTTAGCAGAATACCGAGGCTTTAGAGCGCTGGGCGGGCGGCGACAGCGCCCGGCCTAGATCGCTCGTGCCGCGTAGCGTCCGTCAGTTTCGGTGAGCTCGACCTTGAGGCCGAAGGTCTCGCTGAGCGCCGTGGCGGTGAGCGCTTCAGCGATCGGGCCGGCGGCGACGATCTTGCCCCCCGACAAGAGCAGTACGTGCGTGAATCCGAGGGGAATTTCCTCGACGTGATGGGTCACCATGATGATGGCCGGAGAGTTCGTCTCGCGGGCGTAACCACTCAGCAGCTGCAGCAGGGATTCCCGGGCGCCGAGGTCGAGGCTCGCGGCGGGCTCGTCGAGCAGCAGAATCTCCGGGTCGGTCATGACGGAGCGGGCGATTTGCACCCGCTTCTGCTCGCCGTCGCTAAGCGTGCCGAACTTGCGATCGGCAAGGTGATCGAGGTTCCATTCCTGCAGAACGCGCTGGGCACGGCGTTCGTCGATGGATTCGTATTCTTCGTTCCAGCGGCCAGTCACAGAGTACGCGGCAGTCATGACGACGTCGATGACCTTTTCGTTGCCAGGAACCTTGCGCGCCATGGCGGTTGAAGCAAAACCGATGCGGGGCCGCAGCTCGAAGACATCCGTTCCACCGAGGGTCTCATCGAGCACCTCGGCCTGGCCGGTCGACGGGTGTAGGAAGGCGGCGGCGATCTGCAGCAGGGTGGTCTTGCCAGCACCGTTCGGGCCAAGAATCACCCAGCGTTGGTCGTCGTCGACGCTCCAATTCACTGAGTCGAGGATGGCGGTGCCACCCCGGACGACGGAGACGTCGGTGAAATGCAAAACGTTGACCATGCAACCATGTTATCGGGCGCTGCGCCTGCCGTCAGACGCTGCGAGTGTCGGTCGGGCGGGTCACACGAGTGACACACCCGGCAACAGCGGCACGCCAGCTTAGAGCAGGGCGGCGTAGATCTCCCGAGTGCGGGTGGCGATCTGGGCCCACCCGAATACTTGCTCGGCACGAACCCGACCGGCGCGCCCCATCTCGGCAGCGCGGGCCGGATCGCTCACTACCTCGGTGAGGGTGCGGGCCAGATCGGCGACGAATTGTTCGGGATGCAGGGGTATCCCGGTGCCGTCGGTGAGCTGTTCGATCGGCACGAGACGCCCGGTCTCACCGTCTGCGACGACCTCGGGGATTCCCCCGGTTGCAGTACCGACCACGGCGAGGCCGCAAGCCATGGCCTCGAGATTGACGATTCCGAGGGGCTCATAAATGGACGGGCAGACGAACACCGTGCCCTGCGTCAGAACCGCGGCAAGCTCGTGCTGGGCCAGCAGACGGTTGATCCAGACCACGCCGGAGCGTTCCTGCTGCAGGGATTCGACGCCGGCCGTCACCTCGGCGAGAATTCCGGGCGTATCGGGCGCGCCCGCGCACAGCACCAATTGCACCTCCGGCGGCAGCAACTGCGCCGCACGCAACAGGTAGGGTAGGCCTTTCTGCCGGGTAATACGCCCCACGAAGACGACGGAGGGGCGGTCGGGGTCTATTCCCAGACCGCGCACAAAATCGTCATCCCTGGTTGGTTTCCATCGCTCGAGATCGATGCCGTTGTAGACCGTGTGCACCCGGCTGGCGTCGAGTGCGGGGTAGCTGCGCAGGATATCGCGGCGCATACCGTCGCTGACGGCGATCACAGCATCCGCTGTTTCAAAGGCGGTTTTCTCGATCCAACTCGACACCCGATAGCCGCCGCCGAGTTGCTCGGCCTTCCACGGTCGTAACGGCTCCAGGCTGTGCGCGGTAACCACGTGCGGGATGCCGTGCAGCATTTTGGCGAGGTGGCCGGCCGCATTCGCGTACCAGGTGTGCGAGTGCACCAGATCGGCACCAGCGGAGTCCTGCGCCATCTGCAGGTCAACACCGAGGGTACCCAGAGTCGCATTGGCGTCGACCAATTGCGCGGGTACGTCGTAGGCGAACGTGTCGAGGTCGTCACGCGGCGCGCCGAAGCACCGGACGGACACCTCAATGTCATGTCGCAGGGCTCGCACCAGTTCGGTCACATGCACTCCGGCTCCCCCATAGATTTCCGGAGGGTATTCCTTGGTCATCAGATCCACTCGCATGGAGCAAAGGTAGCGCAGGGCGACACCGCACACAGCCATGTTGCCAGTCCGCTTGCCGGGAGGCCCTACTCTGTACACATGAAGGCCAAGAAGATCTTTGGAATCGTGCTCGCGGGTGGTGAGGGAAAACGGCTGATGCCGCTGACCGAAGACCGGGCGAAGCCTGCCGTCCCCTTTGGTGGGCATTACCGCTTGGTGGATTTTGCCCTCTCCAATCTGATCAACTCGGGGGTAACCCAGATCGTCGTGCTGACGCAGTACAAGTCACACAGCCTGGACCGCCACGTGTCGCAGACCTGGCATGTCTCCGGCGGATTGTTCAACTCGTACATCGCCTCGGTGCCGGCGCAGCAGCGCCTCGGCAAGCGCTGGTTCAGCGGCTCCGCCGACGCTATTCTGCAGAGCCTCAACCTCATTCATGATGAAAAGCCCGACATTGTCGTCGTGGTCGGTGCCGACCACGTTTACCGCATGGACTTCAGTCAGATGATCGACGCCCACATCGCATCGGAGCTGTCCGCCACCGTCGCAGCCATTCGCCAGCCGATCGGCCTCGCCGACCAGTTCGGTGTCATCGAAGTGGATGCCGCCACCCCGGATCGAATCTCTGACTTTCGCGAAAAGCCCAAGGATGCTGTCGGACTTACCGACGCCCCGCACGAGGTGTTCGCTTCGATGGGTAACTACGTCTTCAACACCGATGCGCTGATCGAGGCCGTGCTGCGTGACGGTGAGCGCACCGCTTCCAGCCACGACATGGGCGGCGACATCATTCCTGACTTCGTGTCGCGTGGCGATGCCGGCGTCTATGACCTCAAGCGAAACGAAGTACCCGGGTCGACCGATCGTGACCGGTACTATTGGCGCGACGTGGGAACAATCGACTCGTTTTTCGAGGCGCACCAAGACCTCATTTCGGCCCTGCCGGTGTTCAACCTGTACAACCAGAAATGGCCGATATTCAGCATGCAGTTGAATTCGCCGCCGGCCAAATTTGTGCGCGACGCCCAGGGCGCCCTCGGCACCATGATCGACTCGATCGTATCGTTGGGCTGTGTCATCTCCGGCGCTCACATCGAGCGCAGCGTGCTCGGCCCCTGGACGTCGATCGGTTCCGCCTGCGAGGTCGTGGACTCCATCATCTTTGACCGAGTGCAGATTCGCCCCGGTGCCATCGTGCGGCGTGCAGTCCTCGATAAGGAAGTCATCGTCGAAGCTGGCGCCACCGTCGGCGTCGACCGGAATCGTGACCTGGACCGGGGCTTCAGCGTGACCGAATCCGGCATCACCGTCGTCGGTAAGGGTGTGCTCGTTACTCCGTGATCCTCGCTACCGCAGCACGTTTTCTCGTCGTTCTCGACGCCGACTCCACTCTCATTCAAGACGAGGTGATTGAGCTGCTCGCGGATGCCGCCGGCGTGCGCGAACGCGTCGCCGAAGTGACCGACCGGGCCATGCGCGGTGAGCTGGACTTTGCTGAGAGCCTGCGCGAGCGGGTGTTGACCCTGGCAGGGCTGCCAGAGACCGTCTTTACCGACGTGGGGCGACGCATCCGCCCGACCGACGGCGTTCACGAGCTGATCGCAGGCATTCATACCGGCGGTGGCGTAGTCGGGGTGGTTTCCGGCGGTTTTCATGAGCTGCTCGACCCGCTGGCTGCCGAGCTGGGACTGGATCACTGGCGGGCCAATCGGCTCGAAGTGCAGGCCGGCTACTTGACCGGGCGCGTGATCGGACCGATCATTGACGCCGAGGCCAAGGCCATCGCGCTGCGTGAATGGGCCGTGCAGGAGCAGCTCGCGCTCGCGCAGACCATCGCGGTCGGCGACGGCGCCAACGACTTGCGCATGATGGACGCGGCCGGACTCGCCGTCGCATTCAACGCGAAACCACGGGTGAAGCGTGAGGCCGATCTCGTGATCGACCTGTGCAACCTCAGCCAGGTCCTGCCGCTCCTCGGCCTGCGCGGCTGAACGGGAAAACCGACGCGGACGCGAACAGGTGCTCTGGTTAGTGCCCCATGCCGAGGCCACCGTCGAGGGGAATGACCGCACCGGAAATGTAGCCGGCATCATCGCCGGCCAGCCAGCTGACGACGCGCGCAACCTCACTCGGCGTGGCGAACCGACCGGCCGGAATATTACGTTTGTATTCGGCCTGCTGAGCTTCGGGCAGGGCAGCGGTCATATCAGTTTCGATGAAGCCGGGAGCGACCACGTTCGCGGTGATTCCGCGGGCACCGAGTTCGCGGGTGATTGACCGGGCCAGGCCGATCAGGCCGCTCTTCGACGCCGAGTAGTTCACCTGCCCGGCCGAGCCGTACAGACCGACGACGCTGGAGATCAGCACGATGCGTCCGAATCGTGCCTTGAGCATGCCCTTGCTCGCGCGCTTGACCACGCGGAAGGCACCACTGAGGTTGGTATCGATGACGGAGGTGAAATCATCCTCTGACATGCGCATGAGCAAGGTGTCGCGGGTGATTCCGGCATTCGCCACGACAACCTCGACCGGGCCGTAGGTCGCTTCGATCTCGGTGAAGGCGGCGTCAATGGATGCGGCGTCCGTCACGTCGGCCCGCACGGTGAGGCTCCCGGACGGTCCATGACCGGAGCGGGACGTCACGGCAACCCGATGTCCCTGGGCCAGAAATTCCTCGGCGATGGCGAAGCCGATTCCACGGTTGCCGCCGGTGACGAGCACTGTTCGAGTCGTTGTCATGATGTTCCTGTCCTGGTGCGCTGGGTGTCGTACATCGGGTTCAAGCAAACACCCGGCAGATTCAAGTTTAAGGCGTGCCCCAAAGGTGCCGTGCAGACGTAGGCTTGAGAGGTGGAGTTTCCACCGTAGACGAACCCGATGGACCTATGAAGCAGCAGTCGATCACCTCCCTCCCCGCCTCCCCCGAGGTTGAACGCCGCAACCGAATGATCAAATACTCGATTGCCATGGGAGTGCGCGTGGTCTGCATTGTGCTCATGCTCTTCGTACACGGCTGGTGGCTCGTGGTCTGCGCGCTCGGCGCCATTCTCCTGCCGTACTTTGCAGTCGTGGTCGCGAACGTGAAAATTTCCCCGCCTGCAGCAGAAGTACTCCGGCCCGGCGGCGTCGAGCTGTACCGCGGCAACGACGAGGTCAAGTGAGTGCTGACGCGGTTGCCGGCGGCAGTCCGATGATCGGTCTGGGTCGACCTCTGGAATCCTCGACCTGTTCGCGAGCGGACTGCCGGAATACGGGGCGCTGGCGGCTGGACTGGCGCAACCCGCGCATCCACTCTGCTGATCGGGTGAAAACCTGGCTGGCCTGCGACGAGCACGTCGAGTACCTGCGCGAATTCTTGGCCGCGAGGGACTTTCCGCTGACGGTGAGCGCGCTCGACACGTTCGCACCCGACTCCCCCGAAAACCAGCGATGACTGGCTGGAAGTTCGCCTTCAGCCGCCGCTGGGCTGGTTATCTCGTGCTGACCATGCTTTTTGCCGCGGTATGCGCCGGACTCGGCGTCTGGCAGCTGGCCCGCCGCGATGAGGCCCTGACCGAACTGTTTAAGATCGACTCCAACTTCGACTCGAACCCAGTGCCCGTTGCCGAGGCACTTAAAGACCTGACAGCCTTCGACGAATCGCAAAAGTGGATGCCGGTGGAACTGACCGGAACTTATCTCAGCGCTGACGAGATGCTCGCGCGCAACCGCCCGCTCAACGTCAACCCGGGCTTCGAAGTCCTGACCCCATTGCTGCTCACCGACGGCACGATCTTTATTGTCGACCGCGGCTGGCTGCCCACCGGGCAGGAACAAGATGCTCCCGATACCGTACCGGCAGCACCCGTCGGAATGGTCACCGTGGTGGCCCGGCTCAAAGCCAGCGAACCCGATCTGCCCGGCCGTACGGCCAGCGGCAACCAGGTCGCGACAATCAACCTCATCACCATCGCCGAACGACTCGATGCCCCGACCTATACCGGCGCGTACGGCCTGATGGACACCGAGAGCCCCGCGGCGACGGAGAAACGCCCGACCGCTGTCCTGAAACCGATCCGCGACGAGGGCCCGCACCTGTCCTATGCGTTCCAGTGGTTCGTATTCGGGCTGCTCGCCTTCATCGGTCTCGGCTGGGCCCTGCGCGAAGAATACCGCAGCGTCAATGCCGAGGACCCCGAGGAGCGCGAACGCGCCGAGGAACGCGCCCGCAAACGCGCAGCGAAGCCACGCAACGATGCCGAGATTGAAGACGAGCTGGTCGACCGGCAACGGGGCTAGTCATCTCCGATCTCGAGCCAGCGCACTCCGCCGCTGGTCGAGCCCGTCGAGACGGCCGCTCAGGCGACGGCGCGGTGGTGCTGCCGAGCCTCGGTCGCCTCGTCGAGGAGCGCGCGGTACACCCGAACCAGCGACGCTGCCGAGCGCGTCCAGTCCAGCCGGAGGGCATGCTCACGTGCCGCCAGCGACAGTTCGCGCGCAAGGATCGGATCGGTCAGGATCTGCGCCATCGCATCGGCCCAAACCCGCGGATCGCGGGATTCCAAGACCAGTCCGGTGACCCCATCGACAACCGCTTCACGCAGGCCACCGGCCGCCGAAGCGACGACGGGCACACCGCTCGCAGCCGCTTCGAGTGCCACCAGGCCGTAAGTTTCCGAGTGCGAAGGCACGAGCACCAGGCGGGCACCGCGAAACAATTCGGCCAGGTGCGCATGGGACTGCGCGCCAACAAAGCGGATGCCGGACAGCCCCGCCCGTTCAGCGAGCTGACCAAGCTCTTCAACGTATCCCGAGTAGTCGACCGAGGCATCGCCGGCAATCACGAGCTCGGGGCGCAGGCCCTTCGGCAATGCCGCGATGGCCTCAATCGCCAGATCAAGACCCTTCAGTGGCTGCAGACGCGCCGCGACGACGGCGTAGCCGCGGTCGGCCGCGCCACCAGCGGGCTGGCGCTCGGGCGCGAACAGGTTGCTGTCCACCCCCGGGAGCACGATGCTGGTTCGGCTCGCCGAGCCGCCGAGCCGCCCGGAAATCGTGGCGGCCTCCGACGCACTGATCGCCACCAGCGCGTCGGATTCGCGTGCCAACCGCGCTTCTCCGCGCATCCGTCCCGGTGATTCGGCGTGTTCACCAGCCGAAAGCGGCGACGCATCATCCGCTGCAATGCTATGAAAACTCTGAACGTGCGGGACGCCCCAGTTGCGGGCGACCGGAAGCGCCGCCATGCCGGAAAACCAGTGATGCGAGTGGATAATGTCGACCGGCTCGAGAGCGTTGAGTCGGTCGGAGAACTCCTCGATGTAGCTCTCGTGCGTGCCCTTGGACAGCGTTCGGGCCGGCCCGGCGGCCAGAAACCGCAGCGTGAGGCCCTCGGCGAGCTGCTGCGAATCGGGCTGATCCGCCGCTGACCGCCGAGTCAGAATCGTGACACGGTGTCCAAGGGCGGCCAGTTTCTCAGCCTGATGCCGCACGACGACGTTCATACCGCCGGCGTCGCCGGAACCGGGGTCAGTGCCTGGCGAGGTGTGCAGGCAGACCAGCGCGATGCGCAGTGGCGTTCTCATCGATATCACGCTCTGGTCCTTTTGCCTGGGTCGCCGACAGGTGGCCGGGTCACGGAAATGGTTAAGACAACTCGATCAGGTCGAGGTAGTCCTTGTTCCAGTGGTCCTCTGTACCCTCGGGCATGATCAGGACGCGCTCGGGATTGAGAGCCTGCACCGCGCCCTCATCGTGGCTGACCAGAACGACGGCGCCGGCGTAGTGCGCAAGAGCATCAAGGATCTCTTCGCGGCTGGCAGGGTCGAGGTTGTTAGTGGGCTCATCGAGCAGCAGCACGTTGGCGCCGGAAACCACGATCATGGCTAGGGCCAGACGAGTTTTCTCGCCACCGGAGAGAACTCCGGCCGGCTTGTTCGAGTCATCGCCGGTGAATAGGAACGACCCGAGCACCCGACGTGCTTCCATCTCGGTGATGCTCGGCGAGGAGGAGACCATATTCTCGAGCACCGAACGCTTTACGTCGATGGTTTCGTGTTCCTGAGCGTAGTAACCGATCCGGAGGCCGTGACCGGGTTCGATCGAACCGGTGTCGGATTCGTCGACGCCGGCGAGCATGCGCAGCAGGGTGGTCTTTCCTGCACCGTTGAGGCCAAGAATGACGACCTTGGACCCCCGGTCGATCGCGAGGTCGACCGCCGTGAAGATCTCGAGGGAACCATAGCTCTTCGACAGGTCCTTGGCCATGAGCGGTGTGCGACCACACGGTGCTGGCTCGGGGAAGCGCAGTTTGGCGACGCGTTCAACGGCACGCACGGCGTCGAGGCCGGAAAGCAGCTTCTCGGCACGAGCCACCATCTGGTGGGCTGCGGCGGCCTTGCTGGCCTTGGCCCCGAACTTTGCGGCCTGCAGCTGCAGGGTCGAGGCCTTCTTCTCGGCGTTCGAGCGTTCCTTTTTGCGGCGGTCGGCATCTGCTGTGCGCTGGAGGAGGTAATTCTTCCAGTTCATGTTGTAGATGTCGATCATCATGCGGTTCGCATCGAGGTAAAATACGCGGTTGACCGTTTCGCCGACGAGTTCAATGTCGTGGCTGATGATGATGCAGCCGCCCTTGTAGTTCTTGACGAACTCGCGCAGCCAGGCCACCGAGTCGGCGTCGAGGTGGTTGGTGGGCTCATCGAGGATCATCATCTCGGCAGCCGAGAACAGGATACGGGCGAGTTCGATGCGACGACGCTGACCACCGGAGAGGGTACTCAAAGCCTGGTCGAGAATGTGATCCGGCAGTTTCAGGTTGCCGGCAATGGATGCGGCTTCGGCTTCGGCGGAATAGCCGCCGAGGCCGTTGAACTCGTCAGTCAGGCGCCCGTACTTCTTCATGGCTGCGGCCGCGATCTTGGGATCGGGGTCGGCCATCGCCATGCTGGACTCCTGCATACCGAGGGCGATGGTGCCGAGGCCGCGGGCATCGAGGATGCGGGTGCGCGCGAGCATGGTCGGGTCACCGGCGCGCGGGTCCTGCGGCAGATAGCCGATTTCACCGGAGCGGCTGATCGAACCCTTGGTCGGGTTGGTCTCCCCGGCGAGGGTCTTCGTCAGCGTCGTCTTGCCGGCACCGTTACGGCCGACGAGCCCGATCTTGTCGCCGCTTGCGACGCGGAAGTTGACGCCCTCCATGAGCACGCGGGCTCCAACGCGGATTTCGAGATCTTGCACGTTGAGCACAGCAATAGTCCATTCGACGAGTTTGTACGGGTGTGAAGTGTAAGTGGGCCAGAGCGGTCCAACTCACTAGTATATTTGCCTTCAGGCTGTGCTTGGCACACGGGCGCGGGATGGGCATTAGAGCAGGGCAGCCAGAAGCGACTTCTCCAGCCAGTTCAGGTAGGCCTCGGTGGACCAGCCGAGCGATAAGACAAGGGTACGAAACGCGTGCGGGTGGGCTAGCGCCCACATCGTCGCCGCCGCCTCGTGGTCGCTGATGCCCCCGCGAAGTCCGCGCTTCTTCCGCAGTGCAGCCGCTACCTCGCCGAAGCCGTGCAGCCGGGCCGCGTCGCGCTTTTGCTCGAACTCCCCCACGTCGGGGTCGACCACGGCTGCTTCGCTGACAATGCGCAGAATGCCTGAGGTGCGTTCATTCACGAGCGCGCTCGACCGGGCCAAAATGCGGATGACCCCGGTCGCCGTACGCGCCTCGGCAATGCGTTCGCGTGTGGCACCCGACAGTAGCGCCGGTGCTCCCGGTTCCGCCGCTACTCGGTCAAGGACCGCGGCGAGCAATTCCGCCTTTGACCCTACGGAGTTGTAAATGGTCTGCACCACTACGCCGGCTTCCGCGGCAATGGCCGCGACCGAGGTGCCCACATAACCTCTCTCGAGCATCAGTCGCCCGGCTGCCATGACAATCTCCGCCCGCGTGCCCGCCGCCTGTGCCGTCCGCCGGCGAATTGCCCCGTACTCCCCTGTTTCCATACAACTAGTATATCGTTCTAATGAGTAGAAATAGTTTCTAAAGTGGTTCCTCTGCGGTGACCGCGCTGGGACCAACCTGCGGACCAACCCGAGGACCGAGCGCAGACAGACCGAAGGCCCCGCCTGTAAATACAGGCGGGGCCTTCGCGATAGATCTAGAGCTACATGGCGAAGCCGAGGGCTCGCATCATGTCGCGACCATCGTCGGTGATCTTCTCGGGTCCCCACGGTGGCATCCAGACCCAGTTGATGCGGAACTGGTCGACGACGCCATCGAGCGCCTCAGCCGTTTGCTCCTCGAGCACATCGGTCAGCGGGCAGCCGGCCGAGGTGAGGGTCATGTGGATGATGAGCGCGTTGTTCTCATCGTCCCAACCGAGGTCATAGATGAGGCCGAGATCGACGACGTTGATGCCGAGTTCCGGGTCCATGACGTCCTTGAGGGCCTCTTCAATCTCGTCGAAGCGGGCCGGACTGAGTGTTGAGGCCATAGGACTAGCCTACGTTCGACGGAACGAGAAAGCGATCGTAGCCTTCGTCTTCGAGGCGGTCGGCAAGTTCCGGGCCACCCTGTTCGGCGATACGGCCGTTGACGAAGACGTGCACGAAGTCCGGGTGGATGTAGCGCAGGATCCGCGTGTAGTGCGTGATCAGCAACAGGCCGAGACCGGTGTTGACCTTGGCGCGGTTGACGCCCTCGGAGACAATCTTGAGCGCGTCAACGTCGAGGCCGGAGTCGGTCTCGTCGAGCACGGCGAACTTAGGCTTGAGGAGTTCAAGCTGAAGGATCTCGTTGCGCTTCTTCTCGCCACCGGAGAAGCCCTCGTTGACGTTTCGCTCAGCAAATGCCTTGTCCATGCGCAGGCTGGTCATCGCCTGACGCACGTCCTTGATCCAGGTGCGAATCGGCGGGGCTTCACCTTCGATGGCCGTCTTCGCGGTGCGAAGAAAGTTGGTTACGGTGACTCCGGGAATCTCGACCGGGTATTGCATGGCGAGGAACAGGCCAGCTCGTGCTCGGGCATCCACTGTCATTTTGAGTACTTCTACGCCGTCGAGGAGAATGGAGCCACTCTCGACGTGATATTTGGGGTGGCCGGCGATCGTGTAGGCGAGGGTGGACTTGCCGGAGCCGTTCGGGCCCATGATGGCGTGAATTTCACCCTCGTTGATGGTGAGGTTGACGCCGCGCAGGATCTGCTTCGTGCCCTGGTCGGTCTCAACGCTGACATGCAGGTCGATAATTTCAAGAACAGACATGAATGTCGTATCCCTTTCTAAATTCTAAAAATGATCTGGTGAGGCGGTGGTTGATTGAAAAAGAATCAGACCGCGACAGTGACGGAAGGATCGACGAAGACGAAACCGTCGATGAGTTCAACGTTGTAAACCGGGACCGGGTCGTAGGCCGGGAGGGACAGCGGCTTGCCCGTGGTGAGGGAAAACATCGAGCCGTGAGCCCAGCACTCGAGTGTTTGGCCTTCCACGAATCCCTCCGAGAGGGAGATGTCGCCGTGCGTACAGGTGTCGCCGATGGCGAACACGTCGCCGGCTGCGTCACGCACGAGAGCGATGGCGACGCCATCGATTTCGATCTTGACGGCCTGGTTTACTTCGAGCTCATCGAGAGCGCAGATCTTCGTTGCGGCCATGCTTATTTGTCGTCCGTTCCAATAAGTTCGGCTTCGATTGCGAGTTGCAACCTTGCTTCGAGTTCGGGAGAACCAATCTGCTGCACGACCTCGGTGAGAAATCCGCGCACGACCAAGCGCCGTGCTTCCGCCTCGCTGATGCCGCGAGACTGAAGGTAGAACAGCTGCTCATCGTCGAACCGTCCGGTGGCACTGGCGTGACCGGCACCGACGATATCGCCGGTTTCGATTTCCAGGTTAGGGATGGAATCGGCGCGGGTGCCCTCGCTCAGGACGAGGTTGCGGTTCTGTTCGTAGCTGTCGGTGCCTGCGGCCTTATTGCCGATCAGCACGTCGCCGATCCAGACCGTGCGCGCGTCCTGGCCTTGCAATGCACCCTTGTAGTTGACCCGGCTGCGGCTCTTGGGGGCGTCATGGAAGACATAGACCTGCTGCTCAAGGTGCTGGCCGGCATCTGCGAAGTAGAGCCCGAGGAGCAGCGCGTCGGAGCCGGGGCCGGCCAGACGTACGGACGGGTTGACTCGCACGATGCTGCCGCCGAGAGAAACCACTACGTGCTTCAGGCGGGCGTCCCGACCAATGGATGCGAAATGGTTGGCCAGGTGCACCGCCGAGTCGTTCCATTCCTGCAGCGAGACGACCGTGAGGTTGGCGGACTCGCCGAGGATGATCTCGACGTTCTCACTCAGCCGGGCATCACCGGTGTTCGCCAGAATGACCGTGGCTTGGCTGAACGGCTTGGCCTCAATGATGGTATGGGCGCCGCGGGCGGACGTGCCGAGACCGGACCGCGTGACCGTGATCTCTTTGGCTTCTTCACCGCTCACCGTGATGGCGAGGGCATCGTCGAAAACGCCCCAGGCGTTCGCGGCGGCACGATCTTCCGGCAGTCCGGCGGTGCCGATCCGGTCATCCGTTCTGGGTACCCACTCGACAGAGACATCCGCTGAGGGAGTCGACTCGATTTGATAGCGGGAACCGTCGAGCGAACCGGCGGTGAGGTCAGTGAATTTAGCGACGGGCGAGTGCTTCCAGACAGCTTCGCGACCGGTGACGGTCTCGAAGTCGGCGACCTTGACGCTTTTGAAGCGATCCGATCGGGTTTGCACCGGTACGTAGCCAAAACGTCCATCGGAGTGTTTCTTGATTCCGTGCTGACCGGCCGGCAGAACCGACTCGGGCGCGGGTGTGGATGATTCGGGCACAGTTGTTGGCGCGCTCTTCGAAAGCGCTGAAGCGGCGGACATTTAGCCGACGGATCCTTCCATGCCCATTTCAATGAGCTTGTTGAGTTCGAGGGCGTACTCCATCGGGAGCTCCCGGGCGATCGGTTCGATGAATCCGCGAACGATCATGGCCATGGCCTCGTCTTCGGGCATGCCGCGGCTCATCAGGTAGAAGAGCTGCTCGGCACTGACGCGGGAGACTGTGGCCTCGTGACCGAGCTGCACGTCGTCGACGCGAATGTCGATGGACGGGTAGGTATCGGAGCGCGATTGGGTGTCGACGAGGAGGGCGTCGCAGCGCACGGTGTTGGCAGAGTGGTGTGCGGAGGCATCCATTCGAACCTCACCGCGATATCCGCTACGACCGCCACCACGCGCGATGGACTTGGAGACGATCGAAGACTGCGTGTATGGAGCCATGTGGATCATTTTGGCGCCGGCATCCTGGTGCTGGCCGGGTCCAGCGAACGCCACCGAGAGCGTCTCGCCCTTGGCGTGCTCCCCCATCAGGTAGATAGACGGGTACTTCATGGTGACCTTGGAACCGATGTTTCCATCGATCCACTCCATCGTCGCGCCTTCGCCGGCCGTGGCCCGCTTGGTGACGAGGTTGTAGACGTTGTTCGACCAGTTTTGAATGGTCGTGTAACGAACCCGGGCGTTCTTCTTCACAACAATCTCGACCACGGCGGAGTGCAGCGAATCAGACTTGTAGATCGGGGCCGTGCAGCCCTCGATGTAGTGCACGTAGCTGCCTTCGTCGGCGATGATCAGCGTGCGCTCGAACTGGCCCATGTTCTCGGTGTTGATGCGGAAGTACGCCTGGAGGGGAATCTCGACGTGAACGCCCGGAGGGACGTACACGAAGGATCCTCCGGACCAGACGGCCGTGTTGAGCGCGGCGAACTTGTTGTCGCCGGAGGGAATGATGGTGCCGAAGTACTCCTCGAAAAATTCCGGGTGTTCCTTGAGCGCCGTGTCGGTGTCCATGAAGATGACGCCCTGAGCTTCGAGCTCTTCGTTGATCTGGTGATAGACCACTTCGGACTCGTATTGGGCCGCGACACCGGAGACGAGACGCTGACGCTCAGCTTCGGGGATACCGAGCTTCTCGTAGGTGTTCTTGATGTCGTCGGGCAGGTCGTCCCAAGTCTGGGCCTGCTTCTCCGTGGATCGCACGAAGTACTTGATGTTATCGAAATCGATATCGGAAAGATCGGCGCCCCAGGTCGGCATGGGCTTGCGTTCGAACAGCTGAAGTGCCTTCAGCCGTCGCTGCAGCATCCAGTCCGGCTCGGATTTCAGATTCGAGATGTCGGTGACGACCTCAGGAGAAATACCGCGACGAGCGGATGCGCCGGCCTTGTCTGAATCGGCCCATCCAAATTCGTAGGTACCAATCCCCTCAAGGTCGGGACGGTCAAGCAGGACATCCGACATACTTACCTCTTCTCTACCCAGCACAACCCGGATATTAGTCCGGTCATTCCCGTGCGACCCCCAGTAGAGGTGAACTCAGTGGGGACCACGGGGAACGGGTTGTGTGGACAGCTACGTTGCGTACCTAGAATATTCATGAAGCATCACGATGAACCCGAGCCGTACGGCCCGAATTGAAATCCTACGATCGGATGACCGTGGGAAAGATCTCCATGAGATCATAATTCTACAGGTTCATCAGCGGGATTGGCGTGCTTACGGGTCGATTCACATCTGAGCCCGGCACGATCAGAGGGCACGTGCACGTAAGAATGACAGTAGGAGCAGAACCGGTGAATGCGATATACCAATGGCTACCGAACACTATCGACATACGAATTCGGACGGTGGCCTGGCTGTCGCTCGTGACCGAAATTTTAATCGTCGGCACCGGTGGCGCTGTGCGCCTCACCGGTTCCGGACTTGGCTGCCCGACCTGGCCGACCTGTGTCGCCGGGTCGCTCGTACCGACCGCGGAGATGGGCCTGCACGGTGTCATTGAGTTCGGTAACCGCCTGATGACCGGATTGATCGGCATTATTGCCATCGCCGCCGTCGTGCTGCTCTGGCGCTTACGCACGGAACGCAAAGACCTGTTCATCCTCGCCGTAATTCTCGGTCTCGGCGTCCTCGCACAGGCGCTGGTCGGCGGCGTCACCGTGCTGACCGGTCTCAATCCGTTCATCGTCGGCTTTCATTTCATGGCCTCGCTGATCATGGTGTGCATCGCCACCGTGCTGGTGCACCGGGTTTACCTCCCGTCGGGTCCGCGCGCCCACGTCGTACCGGTCGGCTTTGCCGGGCTCGCTCATGCCGCGAGCTTCGTGGTGGCACTGACCGTGGTGATGGGAGTCGTGACCACTGCCTCCGGACCGCATTCAGGTGACGCCGCGGCGGGTCGCACGGGATTCAACGCTGAGTTGCTCGAGCACCTGCATGCCTGGCCGGGCTACGCGACGCTGGTCTTGACGATCGTGCTGCTCGCAGCATCCGTTCGAGGCAAGCTGCCCGTGCGTAAATTCGTCGTCACGTTACTTGTGATCGAGCTCGCGCAAATTGTAGTCGGCCTGCTGCAGGCCAACCTAGGCTTGCCGCCGGTGCTCGTCGGGCTGCACATGGTGCTCGCCTGCGTGCTCGCCGCGGCGATGACCGCCGTCGTGCTGAACCTCAAGGCTCCGGCCGCCATCACGGCCGACACGCCGGAACACGCCCCCACGAATGAGGCCAGTCGCATCTAGTCCCATATCGTTCGGTGTCATCACTTCGCGGCAGGCCAACGCGACTGCGCGGCCTAGTGGATTTCACTGAGCGGTCAGGCGTGGATGCCCTCAACCGCGCGCGCTCCCTACACGGCCTGCCCATCCGTGTGCGCGCGGCCGGAGGCGGAGTGCTGGGGGTGATTGTGCGTGTGGGCAATTTCGAAAGTACCCGCTGCAATTCGCTCGACTCATAACTCGAATCTTCCAGGAGTGGCGACGCCTGACGTTTGAGTCCGAAGCCCCAGGCAGCGAGAACTCGCTGATCGTGGGGAAGAGTGCCAGGAGGAGAAATACGCATTTCGAGCGCTACGACTGCGGAACGCATGGCAATCAAAACGTCAAAAGAGACGTCCGGCGGTATGACCCTGGCATTCCAGAGTACGAGCGCCGCGCGGTAAAGGTTGACAACCCAATCGGCTCTACCGTCATCGGAGGCGAATTGCCCGCCGAACTCAAGGTATTTAATGAGCGGCCACGGGTCAACCGTTGACATTGACGGCCGCTCAACAGCATCCCAGACAGCTTGCGCCTCGACACGGCACCCGTGAGCCAAGGCGTGTTGAGAATTAGTGCTGCACGGACGTGATGACGGTGAACCGGTCACTTGCGATGTCTAATCGGTCGTGGGGCATTCCTAGCCGAACACCGGCACAAGTTCTTGCCCGACGACGCCTTCGCGAAATTATTCGTGTCGGGTCGGGGCCGCCCATCACTGCCGGTGGAAGTCATGGTCCGTGGGATGGTTGAACCGCTTCGAGGACGGGCCACGTGGTCCTGACGGCGACGGGCGTGGCGTACTCGTCGCGCTGACCGATTCCCGGCACGATCTCATTGAGATGGCTCTGCCGGAACACCAAGAGACCGAGCTCGCCATCATCGTGACCCTGAGCGTCGAGGAGCAAAAATTTCTCGCGCTGAATTTACAGAGAATAACGATCGCGGCCAGTTCCTGAAAGTCACACGACGGCATCCCGAGGTCACTCAGACGAGAACGCGGCACGGCGCATAATCCCCAAAAGGGAATTGCCGCCGGGCCCTCCCTCGACGGTGGCCGCCGGTGTATTCTCCAGACATGCACCTCGCGCCGGGAGCCAAGTCGAAGCCGCCAGATGACGCGGCGCGCCTCGCCCTGTTCGGCCCGCCGGTGTTCGGCTTCGTGCCACAGCCGCGTCTTCAGGAACGCGGCTGGAGTTGGTACGGTAATCACGGCCGCACGCTCGAAGCACAGGCCCACTACTGGCTCGCCGATCCCTCGGGTAAGTTCTGGTTCGAAGATTCTCCGGTCGGCCCGATTGGAATCGCCGAATTGCGCGGGTTCGTCTTCACCGACGTGCCGGGTTCAACGAATCGCGGCGGAGACCCCATTCGTGACGCGCTCAACCAGCATTTGCAGTACATCGTGATGAACTATGCCAAGAATCCCTACGAGTTCGGGTCTGAACTCTGGGCTGAACGGCACACGCAACAGCAGGCGGAGATCGAGCTCGCGCTGGCGCACCGGTCGAACCTGATCGTTGACGACACGGCACTGCCGGCCATCGTCGTGACGGCCTCCGATTTCACGGGTACTGCAATGGTGCTGGCCGGTCGTGTGGTGACGGTCGTGATTCACTCGGCCGACGTCGGAAAAATTGACGTTCGGCTCATTCGTCGGGTCTGATCAGGCGCCGGGTCTGATCACTCGCCGGACTTGAGCTTTTGGCCTAGAAGGGCAGCAGCGGATCGACGCCAACGGCCACGAACAGCAGGGACAGGTACGCGATCGAGCCGTGGAAGACGCGCATCGGCGACACGTGCTCGTGTCGGATGGCCAGGCTGTACAAGCGATGCGTCTCGTAGATGAACCAGCCACCGGTGACGAACGCTACGAAGGTGTAGAGCAGTCCCATATCGGCGATCGGAATGAGCAACAGCGAGCAGGCGACGGTGGCCCAGGCGTACAGAATGACCTGCAGGCCAACCTGAGCACGGCCCCGCACCACGGCCAACATCGGAACGCCGGCGGCCTGGTAGTCGCTGCGGTACTTCATCGACAGTGGCCAATAATGCGGCGGCGTCCATAGAAAGATGATCATGAACAGAATGATCGGGGGCCATGACAGATCGCCGGTCACGGCGGCCCAGCCGATCAGCACTGGCATGCAGCCGGCGACACCGCCCCAGACGATGTTCTGCGGAGTGCGACGCTTGAGAATGATCGTGTAGAACACGACATAGAGCACAATAGCGGCGAACGACAGCGCGGCGGCGAGCCAGTTAGTCAGCAATCCCAGCCACAGAATGGATGCTGCGCCCAACGCCCACGCGAATATCAAGGCTTCCCGGTCGCTCAGTTCCCCCGTGACAAGCGGACGATTCTTTGTGCGCTTCATGAGGCGGTCGATATCGCGATCGAGATAACAGTTAAACGCTCCAGCGGACCCTGCACTCAGGGCACCTCCGATCAACGTTGCCAGAATCAGCCACAAGCTCGGGATGCCCCGTTCCGCGAGCAGCATCGTCGGCGCGGTAACCACGAGGAGCAACTCGACGACTCGTGGTTTGGTCAGAGAAACGTACGCTTTGAGGGTGCGCTTGAGTGTGCGCGGAGTTCTTTCGATGGTTTGAAGTGCGACGTCCATTAATCCTCAAATGCTAGGTAGTACCACTAATTGTAGGTCACCGAATGCCCCTCTCTCACAAATGTTATGTCACGTCATTTGGAGCGCCCCAGCATATTCGTCGGTATACTTAAATTGCTCCCCACAGTGAAACAGTAGTTCGGCGGGCCCCCAGGTGGGAGATGGCAGCGTGAAGCAGGCCAACTCGCTGGGGGTGACATCTCGCTTGCAGTCCCGCGTCAGAATGGCGCGGACGGCCGTGCGAGACGGTTGCCGACAATTGCACAACTATCAAAGGATGGGTTGAGCTCAACCCGCCTTCGCTTCAATGAAGGGTTACGTGACGTGGCAGCTTTCCAATGGGATTCCGTTGACGATCAGGCGGTCAACACCGCACGCATTCTGGCGGCTGACGCCGTTGAAAAGGTTGGGAATGGGCATCCGGGTACC